>NZ_JMLH01000058.1 GCF_000686665.1 Thomasclavelia saccharogumia DSM 17460
TGACTCAACAGAATATTGCTTTCTTTTGGGGAGGGGGCCACCATGCCTATTTTACCATTAAATGCTCACAAGAATAACAGTAATTACTAAAATAATATAAATTTTTATATCAAAAAAGTAATCTGTGCAAAAAAAAGCCATCATAAGAATTACATACGTTTTAGTACAATGAAACTTAATTCAAATTTTTTTACTGGATTACATTTTTATCCAATGTTGGATAATTTAGAATCCTTTTTTTTATTTGGTTATAAAATTTGTTTAAGTTTATAATTTATTATATCATTTTTATCATATCCTAATTCACACATTTCCTCAATAAATATTTTCACTTTTTCATTAATAATTTCTAATTTCATTTTTTTAATTAATTCCTCATTTTCACTAACAAATCGTCCCATCGACCTTTTACTGTACAACAAATTTTCACGTTCAAGTTCACTTAAAGCTTTTTGAATCGTATTAGGATTAACACTATATTCTAACGCCAATTCCCTAACTGAATCAATCTTGGCACCAGAACCGTAATATCCATTAAAAATCTTTTTTTTGATTTCATCCATTACTTGAATATAAATTGGTAAATTAGGATCAAAATCATATTTCATTTAATCACCTACTCTACTTCAATTTTATGATCAATCAAATATACTGTCAAAAAATATAAAATCACTGCAAATATACCGATGATAATGATTTCAAAAATAATATTCTGTCTAGAAGTTAAACTACTAATAAAATTACTGATAGGACTTAAAGTAAAAATATTAGCAATTATAATAAACCCTAATACATAAATTACAATTCCCAATACTGTTTTATATTTAGGAATATATTTTGTTTTCGTAAGTGTAATTACAAAGAAGAAAGATAAGATCATAGCACTAATACCTGCAAAAAAGTTAATCAAATACAAAACAAAGTCACCAATATTTTCACCCATTATCTCAATGACAACATTTCCACTTCTAAGCAGCTCCGTAAAACTAATATCACCAACCAAAAAAATCAAGATCATAAATCCCAGCAATAAAACTAAATAACTTACAAAAACCCAGATCAAGCTTCCCAAATATTTTGCGGCAATTAGTTTATTAGTACTAACAGGTAAAGTTAAAGTTAAATATCCGGGTCTTTTATACATTGAACGATTAAAATTTAAAATCACATTTACATTAACCGCAATTGAAATTCCCATAAATGCAATAATGAGTAATGTCAATAATATCCCGCTAATAAAATCTGGCATCCAAGGTATTAAAATACACATGATCAAGAAAATAGCAAAAGTTAATAAATATTGTCGATATGACTGAATGATCTCATATTTTAATAATTTTAACATCTAAATACCTCCCTGAACGCTTCATCGATTGATTGCTTTCTTTGAGTTCTTAATTCTTCAGTTTCCTGGTGTAGAACAACTTTTCCTTCTTTTAAAAAGATTACTTCATCAAAAATTGTTTCTAGATCACTAATTAAGTGTGTTGATATCAATACTAGTGAATCAGTTTCATAATTATTTAAAATCACATCTAAGATCACTTCTCTAGCTGCTGGATCTACTCCCGCGATCGGCTCATCTAAAATATATATTTTAGCTTTTCGCGACATCACTAAAGATAATTGAAACTTTTCTTTCATTCCCTTTGACATCGCCTTTATCTTCATATTTTTATCTAATTTAAAACGATTCATTAAAGATAAGCAGTTTTCTTTATCAAAATCTTCATATAAATCACTAAAAATTCCTAATACATCTCTTACATACATCCAATCTTGAAAATAATTTTCATCTGGTAAATAAGAAATTATTTTTCTTGATTTTTCACCAATTTTATTACCATCAACTAAAATCTCGCCATCATATTCTTTTAATAGACCATTGATGATTTTGATTAAAGTTGTCTTACCAGAACCGTTAGGTCCTAACAAACCAATTATTTTTCCTTTAGATAATGTCAATGAAACATTATCTAAAGCCTTAAAATGTTCATACTTCTTACTAACATTATCAATTTTTAATAATTCTTCCATCGTTATCCCCTTTCTGTATTAATACAATAATACAGTAACACAATATTAAATTATTGTCAATAAAAGATAGAGCTATTACTCTATCTTTTAACAAACTCGTTATACAATAATTCATGAATAAAAGAATACCCTTTCTCTAACTTTTTCTTTAAACGCAAATACATCCCAATGCTTTTTTCATCTTTGATCTCCAATTGTTTACAAAGATCTAAAAACTTTTCATAATCTTCAACATACAATTGATCGATCATATTTTCTACATACTGTTTTTTTATTCGCTCATTTCTCGTTAAACCATATTCTTTTATCAGCCCCTCATCATACATATGATAACTAAATACTGTTAATGACTGCGTTTTTAAATACTCATTTATTAAAGTCCGCTGATTGATCATCGGCAATGAACGATAAACAAGTTTACCAGCACTGTTTATCTCAACAACGACACTATACTTACCATCACCAACAATAAAAATACTATTAAAATATTTTTCATCAAATAAATTAATGCAGCCATAAATAAAATCATGCAATGTTTTTTTATTAACTAAATAAGCTTCTACAACAGAAATGATTTCTAAATCATCATCCTCATCCCACTCGTATGGCTCTAATAATTCTTCATCTTCTTTGACCCAATTAACAATTATATCTTTCATATATCCTCCCATATAATTATATGTTTAACTTAATAAATCATGTTTTAGTATATTTTTATTTTTAATTAAGTTATAATATTTGCCGAGGTGAAAACATGGAACTAATCAAAAATATTATTATTTATGGTTTACTTGGAGCAATTCAAGGATTTAGTGAACCAATTCCTATTTCCAGCAGTGGACACTTGGTCATTTTTAAAAGTATTTTTAATAAATTAGGCCTGATCTTACCCCAAATGAATGATATAACTTTTGAAGTTATCGTTAATACTGGTTCACTATTTGCCATCATGTATTATTATCGCCAAGATATCAAAACATTATTCACAGCTTTTTTTGGCTACATTCAAAAAAAAGACCAAAGAAATTATTATATAAAAGATTTTCGTTACTGTATCCTATTAATTATTGCTACGATTCCTGCTGCTATTGGAGGATATTTATTTAATGATAAAATCGAAGCCGCTTTTTCTGATTCTAAACTAGTCGGCTGTATGTTACTTATAACCGCAATATTTTTATTATTAATACATAAATTTGGTTATAAAGGCAAACGTTCAGCTAAAAACATAAATTTGTTTGATGCCATAAGAATGGGAATATTTCAATTATTTGCCTTACTCCCTGGTATTTCACGCAGCGGTTCAACACTAACTGGCGGAATGTTAGGCGGTCTATCGCAAAAAGCAGCCCGTGATTTTTCTTTTTTCATGTTTATGCCTGTAAGTATCGGAGCAATTATTCTCAAATTTAAAGATTTTATCACTTCTAGTACTTTACAAACTTTATGGTTACCATATTTAATTGCTTTTATAATCAGTATGCTTGTAACCTATCTTTCAATTCATTTATTATTTAGATTATTAGAAAAAAGAAAATTAATTGTTTTCTCGCGATATTGTTTGTTCATGGGGATAATCACAGTTTTATTTTTATAAAAAATGATATGTCATATAACATATCATTTTTTAATTATTTAGTTGCAATAACTTCGACTTCGATTAATGCTCCTTTAGGAAGTTTAGCTACTTCTACAGCACTACGTGCTGGAAACGGCTCTACAAAATAAGTAGCATAAATATCATTTACAGTAACAAAATCATCCATGTTATCTAAAAATACTGTTGTTTTAACAACATTAGAAAAATCTAATCCCTGACTTTCTAATAATCCTTTAACGTTTTTTAATGCCTGATGTGCCTGTGCTTCGATTCCTTCAGGCATAATTCCTGTAACTGGATCCAATGGAATTTGTCCCGAAAAGAAATATAAATCACCAATATTAATTCCCTGGCTATAAGGCCCTATAGCTCCAGGTGCTTGATCAGTTTTAACTACTTTTTTCATCTTAAAATCCTCCTCGCTTTTATTGTACGAAATCGCACCTACGGTACTCTTTCGTACAATAGGTGTGAAACTAACGTTTTCTTGCACGAAAATCTTGCGATTTCGTACAATCAAACTAATGCGTCCTTTGCATCGCATGTGCGAATATATGATATTCTCCATGCAAAGCACGCATTAGTTTCACACCTATTATAACAAATTTTTATTAATTTAACAGTTTTATTTTTATCATCATGATAAATCCTTGACCCCTAACCTAAAATAGGTGTAATATAGAGAAAATCAATTATACGAGGAGTGTAACTATGAAATATAATTTTTCTTCCCGATTCGATCACATTACTCCTAGTGGAATTAGAGCAGTTTTAGAAAAAGCCGCCGGTCCGGATATGATCAATTTTTCACCTGGCTTTCCTGATAATGATGCTTTTCCCACTGAAGAAATTAAAAGAATCTCGGCTGAAGTTTTACAAGAAAACATTTATCCTATTTTACAATACGCTAGAAAACCGGCTTTACCCGCTTTAAAAGAAGCTCTCAAAAAATTTTTGAATCGCCAGGAATATATTGTCAAAGAAAATGACGATATTACAGTCACTTCCGGCTCTGGTGAAGGCTTAGAAATGGCAGCAAAAGTATTTTTAAATCCTGGTGATAGTATTATTGTTGAAGACCCTACTTTTGTTGGAGCATTAAACGGCTTTTTAAGTAATGAAGCTAAATTGATCGGAGTTCCATTACAAGATGATGGAATGGATTTAAATGCATTAGAAAAAGCTATGCAAACTAAACCAGCACCTAAGTTATTATATATTATTCCCACCTTCCAAAATCCCACATGTATTACTACTTCATTAAAGAAAAGACAGGCAATCTATGACTTATGTGTAAAATATGGCATCATTATCTTAGAAGATAATCCATATGGTGCTTTACGTTTTAAAGGCGAAGATATTCCAACTTTTAAAGCAATCGATAATAAAGGTATCGTGGTTTATTTTGCAAGTTTATCAAAGATTATCTCTCCAGGTATCCGTTTAGGAAGTATTACTGCTCATAAAGATATCATTGCTCATTTCGATATCTTAAAAGGAACTAGTGGCGGGGCGGCAACAAATTGGTCTCAATATGTAATCACGCGTTTTTTTGAAACTGTTGATATTGATCTGCACTTAAAACATCTACAAAATGTATATGGTAAAAAAAGTTCATTTATGATTGAAATGATGAAAAAAACATTTCATCCTGATGTTAAATTTACTGCCCCTGATGGGGGAATGTTCATTTGGTTTGAATTACCAGAATATGCAGATACAAAATTATTCTTTGAAAAAGCTTTAGCAATGCATATTGCCATTGTATCGCAAGATACTTTTGCTGTTGATAAAAACAGAAAAATGTCTGGTATTCGTTTATCATTTACTAGTGCTTCAATGGCACAAATTGAAACAGGTATTCGTAAATTAGGCGCATTAACTTATGAAATATGTCCTAAAAACTAATTTTTTAGGACATTTCATCTTATTTTACGTATAATTTAATAGAGGTGATATTTAATGAAACAAGCATTAGTATTAGCTGGCGGTGGTGCAAAAGGCGCCTATCAAGCCGGTTGTATCAAAGCCTTGCAAGAAATGAACTATGAATTCGATATCGTTACTGGTACATCTATTGGAGCATTAAATGCCTTGCTGGTCGTTCAGCAAGATTACGAGTCTTTATATCAATTATGGGATAAAATAAACATCAGTAATGTTTTAAAAGATCCGATAAATCTTGATTTTTCTTTTGAATCGATGATTTCGCAAACAAATTTAATTAAACCTTTCTTTAAATCATATCTTGACGAAAAAGGGGCTGACATCACCCCTTTAAAAAAACTGATCCATTCTTATTATAATGATAAAAAGTTTTTTAACAGTAAAATTGATTATGGAATCGTTACTGTAAAATATCCTAGTCTTTCACCTGTAGAAATCACAAAACAAAAAATGCAGTCAAACGAACCTGTAGAATTCGCTATTGCTTCTGCTTCCTGTTTTCCCGCTTTTCCTGTTCATCATATAAAAAAACAGGGTTACATTGATGGCGGTTACTATGATAATCTACCGATCTCATTAGCTTTAAAAATGAAAGCAGATAAGATCATTGCCATTGAACTCTCTAAAGAAGCTAATCACGAATATTATATTGATCGCCCCTACATTACATTGATTCGTCCTAGCTATGATTTAGGCGGTTTTTTAGATTTTAATCGTAATCTTCTTGATTGGCGGATCAAACTAGGCTACTATGATACCTTAAAAACATTTAATAAATTGATGGGTTATCGTTTTAATTTTCATCATGCTAGTATTGATTTAGAGATTTTAAACCGCTTTTACTGGTCAATCATAAATTTTGAAGATGCTGTTAATAAAAGTATTATTAATAAATCTATTTTTAATTCTAATCGTCCTTTAACAGATTTATTGAAAGCAGATATTTATCTTCATAAGCTGGAACTTAGTGACTATTTTATTCGTGGTGTGGAAATTGCAATGGAATATTATCATTATCAAAGTGATATAATTTATGATTTTAATAATACTTATTTAGAAATATTTAATACATTTTCTAAAGACTATCATTCTCGTTATCCTTTATTCGAAAATAGTTTTAGAGATTTTTCATTAAAAGATATTCTTACTTCAATAAAGAAATTAAGTAGTAAAGATGCTATTTGTATTTTTTATCATTTATTGAAGAATCATGAAAAAATTGAACCAAATTTAATTAATAATTTATTTTTAAACGAATATTTGATTGCCCTGCTTTTTTCTTGTATAAAATAAAGATATTTGTTAAACTCATTTGGGGGTGATTAGTTTGAACTTAAAAGTAAAAAACATGTTATATTGTTCGATGTTCGTTTGCATTATTTCGCTATTAGCCCAAATTAAAATCGATCTACCTAGTTTAGTCCCCATCACATTACAAACATTAGGAATCTATTTGGCGTCGTGTATCTTAAAACCTAAATTAGCTTTTTGTGTTAGTCTTGTATATGTTTTAGCTGGAGCTATTGGTCTACCGGTTTTTTCTGGTTTTGGTGGTGGCTTAAGTTCGCTTTTAGGTCCTACCGGCGGTTATATTTTTAGTTTTCCAATAATGGCCTTTGTAATTAGTTTGATCGCTAATAAAAGATCTTCAAATATTTTAAAAGTAATTGCTATGCTTATTGGAACCGGTATTTGTTATTTAATTGGAACTATCTGGTTTATTTTTCTTACCAAGAATACTCTTTTTCCATCGTTGATGATGTGTGTAATTCCATTTATTCCTGGAGATATCATTAAAATAATTATTGCGACACTATTATCAAATAAAATCAAGTTGTAACAACAAAAAAAACTAGCAGCTGGGACGACTGCTAGTTTTTTATATAGATATCGGGGAAAAGGATATCATTTGTAGTCGATAATTATTAAGAGAAAGGAATGAAAAACTATATTATTATTTCTGACTACATTAGTAAGTATAGACAATAAATGTAAAAAAAATTCATTTAAATATTATTAAAAAATACCAGAATAATGGTTAATTTTGTTATAATAGGTGTGAAACTAATGCGTGCTTTGCATGGAGAATATCATATATTCGCACATGCGATGCAAAGGACGCATTAGTTTGATTGTACGAAATCGCAAGATTTTCGTGCAAGAAAACGTTAGTTTCACACCTATTGTACGAAAGAGTACCGTAGGTGCGATTTCGTACAATGCTTTAAAGGAGGCAATATGAAAGCAATCAAACGAATGTTTATTTTTATCCTTTGCAGTTATTTGCTCATTGGTATGATCTGGATTGGAAAAGATATAGCTGTTCATTATTTGAATATAGATGGTTTACCGATCCTAGGTTATCATGGCGTTATAGATGACGATACTAAAAATACATATTTTAGTAATTATATATATTATATGGCAAAATCAGATTTTGAAGCTCAAATGGCTTATCTAGCTAAAAACAACTTTCAAACTTTGACTATGGAAGAAGTAGAAGCTTATTATCATGGAAATCATAAATTACCAAAAAAAGCTGTTGCTTTGACTTTTGATGATGGTTTGTTGAATTTTAAAACTGTTGTTAAACCTATTTTAGAAAAATATAATTTAAAAGCAACATGTTTTGTAATCGGCTATAAAACCACTATTAAAAACAATAACGATCCTGCCAAACATCAGTATTTAAAAAAGAGTGATTTGATCAATGATGAATATGTCGAATTTTATTCTCATTCCTATAATCTTCATCATAAAAATAAATGCACAAAAAAAATCAATACTCTTTCTTTAAAACAAATCGATGAAGATTTTAATTTAAATAAAAATATTGTCAGTGACAAATACTTTGCTTTTCCCTATGGTGCAACTTGTCAAAATATTATCACTGTTTTAAAAAAGCATAATGTTGCTTTAGCCTTTGGCTATAATCAAAATCGTAATATGACTACCAATGATAATCAATATCTTTTACCAAGATATTTAATGTTTAGTGGCATGCCGATGTTTTATTTCAAATGGATCATTCAATAAAAGCTGCTTTAAGCAGCTTTTAATTATTTATTCCCTGATGGGGTACGAATGAATTATCATTAATAGCTTCAAACCGATAGCCTCGTGCTAAATAATTTTCAATAATAGCCGGTAAGGCCTGAACCGTTGTTGATTTAGCATTAGTATCATGACAAAGAATATTAATATTATTAGATTTACTTGAAGTCGCATTAGCAATCAACTTACTAACAAGAACATTATTACCAGAAGCATCGGTTGAATCGCCATTCCAGTCATAGTACTGATATCCTCTATTTATAACTTCTTTAGATAAGGTTGTCATAATTCCTGGTGTGTATTTACGAGATACAGTATTTGAAGACCCGCCAGGAAAGCGAATGTATTTAGGAGTAAAACCAATCAAATCTTTGACCATATTTCCTACCTTTATCAAATCATCAAAATATCCTGCAACTGAAGAATAGACTGTTTGATAATCATGACTGTAAGTATGTAAACCAATCGTATGACCTTTATCATACGCTTCTTTTATTAAGTAATTATAATTTTGGTTTGTTCCGGTTACAAAAAATGTAGCCTTTATATTATAACAATCTAGTATCTCTAAGATTTTTTGCGTATTAGCTGATGGTCCATCATCAAAAGTTAAATAAACAATTTTTTCTTCACTTTGATCTACAGTACCAATATTTTTCTTTTCAATCACTTTAATTTTCCGTTCTATTTGGGCCTTATTTCCAGAACGATCAGTAGCGCTATATGTAACCTTATAAGTTCCGATCTTATCAAGATTCACTTTAGAACTATCAATGTCTAATTTAGGACTTGGATCACGATTATCGCTGACACTGATTCCTTCTTCATAATCAACTTTTCCCCCTTCAACAACCACTAATTCATCAGTACCACTGATCTCTGGCTTTGTTTTATCGAGTACTAATTTAACTTTTCCCTTCTTTTCACTAATATTGCCAGCTGCATCAATAACTTGGACAACGACTGTTTTTTCACCTTCCTGATCAAACTTATAATCTTTTTTAAATTTCACTTTTGTTTTAGTAGCATCTTCAACATTTTGAACCATACTTTTAGGATCAACAGTCATACCAACATCAATATCTAAATCAACGATATCAAACTTTGGCTTTTTAGTATCAACAACTTCAACTGACACAGTATAATTTTTATTTTTATAAGTATAGATAATTGAATATTCACCTAACTTATGATAATCAACTTTTTTAGTATTTACTTTAACATCATCAATATTTCCATTTCTAACATCTAAAATATTTTTCATAGCATCAAAACTATCATTGATCTCAATTTTAACATTTTCTTCTTTAAAAACGATTGGACATCTTGTTAAAAAATAACCAATAATTCCCACCATAATAAAAATAAACAGTATCCCAGTAATTAATAATTTTCCTTTTATAGAGATATTTTTCAATCTAATCCCCTTCATTTACCTCACCTTCTCATATTGTTATAGTACAAGATTCAACAAAAGTAAACAACTTTTATACTTATTAAAACAAATTAAGAATATTATTATATTTCAAATAAAAAAAGAAGTAACATTTAAGTTACTCCTTAACGATTACTCTTACATTAATAATTCCTTTTGCAGATTCGATCCGTTCAATAATATCTTGACGAACCATATCATTTGTATCAATCAAAGTATATGCATATTCACCACGTGAACGATTAACCATATTTTCAATATTTAAATTATGATCCGCAAATAATTTAGAAATATTAGCCAAAATATTTGGCACATTCTTATTAATTATACATAATCTAGTCTTAGAAACCCGAGCTTGATTTACACCAGGAAAATTAACAGAATTAATAATATTTCCATTTTCTAAATATTCCCGAATTTCTTCAACTGCCATCTTAGCACAATTATCTTCAGATTCCGGTGTACTAGCACCTAAATGTGGTAAAATAATAATATTCTCCTGTCCAATTAATTCTGGAGCTGCAAAATCACTAATATATTTACCAACTTTCCCACTAGCAACATTAGCTAATAAATCATTATTATTAACTAAATCACCACGAGCAAAGTTCAAGATTCTTACACCATCTTTCATTTGTGCAAAAGCTTCTTGATTTAAGAAACCTTTAGTTTCAGCATTACTTGGAATATGAATCGTAATATAATCACATTCTTGATAAATTTCTTCTAAAGAGACAGCTTGTTTAGCATGTTTAGACAATGCCCAGGCCGCATTTACACCAATATATGGATCATAGCCTTTAACTTTCATTCCTAGCTTGATTGCTGCATTTGCAACATTGACACCAATTGCTCCTAGCCCGATAACTCCTAGTGTTTTTCCTTCAATTTCCGGACCTACAAAGTTACTTTTACCTTTTTCAGCTGTTTTTGCAATATTTTGGTCATCTTTTAAAGTATCGACCCAACGAATACTTTCAACGATTTTACGTGATGATAAAAATAACGCACATAATACTAATTCTTTAACCGCATTAGCATTAGCCCCTGGCGTATTAAAAACAACGATTCCATTTTCACTACACTTATCAATCGGAATATTATTTACCCCAGCCCCAGCTCTAGCAATTGCTTTTAAATTTTCACCAAAATCATATTCGTGTAATGAAGCAGAACGAACTAAGATTGCATCTTCATCTTTTACATCTTCACTATAATTATAGTTTTCATCAAATTTATCTAAACCTACTGTAGATATTTTATTTAATAATTTTATGTTATACATAATGTTTCTCCTATTTATTTGCCGCTTCAAAATCTTTCATAAAGGCAATTAATTTTTCAACCCCTTCAATTGGCATAGCATTATAGATTGATGCTCTAATTCCCCCAACTGAACGATGTCCTTTTAAATTAGTCATTCCCGCTTCAATGCTTTCTTTAACAAATTTAGCATCTAGATCTTTATTAGGTGTTGTAAATGTAACATTCATCAAAGAACGATTATCTTTATCACTATGACAAATATAAAAATCACTACCATCAAGATAATCATATAATAGCTTAGCTTTTTTGATATTTCTTTCCTGCATTACTTCTAAACCACCTAAATTATCGATCCATTCTAATACTAGACCTAAAACATAAATTGCATAAGCAGGTGGTGTGTTATACATTGAATCATTTTCAATCATTAATTTATAATCTAATAATACTGGTGTTGTTGGTGCTACTTTTTGTAACAATTCTTCTTTAATAATTGCTACACCAAGACCAGCTATTCCCATATTTTTTTGTGCTCCAGCATAAATCATTCCATATTTAGATACATCAACTGGTTTTGATAGAATGTTAGAAGACATATCGGCAATAATAGGTACTTCATTTGTTTCTGGAATATATTTCCATTCCGTTCCATAAATTGTATTGTTTGCACATAAATGCACATAAGAAGCCTCGGGATCTAATTTTAACTCATCTTGAGTTGGAATATGTTTAAAATTATCAACACTACCATCATAAGCAATATTGATTTCACCATACTTTTTAGCTTCAGCTGCTGCTTTTTTACTAAAAGCACCTGTAATAATATAATCAGCTTTCCCATTCTTTAATAAATTTAATGGTACCATCGAAAACTGTTGTGTAGCTCCCCCCTGGATAAACACGATTTTGTAATCATCAGGGATATTCATAACTTTTTTTAATAATCCCTTTGTTTTTTCAAAAATGTCTAAGTAGGAAGAGGATCTATGACTCATCTCCATTACACTCATCCCACTATTTTCATAGTTCAACATTTGTTTAGCCGCTTTTTCTAAAACTGGCACAGGCAACATTGAAGGACCTGCAGAAAAATTAAATACTCTTTTTTCAGTCATATAAATACCTTTCCTTTCTTGTAATGTATTTATTATATTGTATACAATCTTATTTGTAAAGCCATTTTTACAAAATTGTATACAATTAACCTAAAATTATCCAAATTTAAACAATTTACTAACCAATTATTAAAAACATCACTCCACTATATGCTCTAATTATAAGATAATGACCCACCTCAAATAAAATTTAAGCATCATAATAAACAAAAAGGATGAAATCTCATCCTTCCACCATACTGATCCAGCAGTTTTTCTCATAAAACGATATCCCATAACCCTTTACTTTCAAATATCCCTCATTCTTTATCCCTTCAAGATACCTTCTATCAATGATCTGCTTTGCTGCCTCTTGACTAACTTGTACTAATGAAGATAACTTATCTGCCTTTTTACATTCTATTACTACATATGCCTTCAAGATCGTTTCTGGCTTGATTCCAATATCAAAACGCCCATTACCACTTTCTCGATTTGAATAAACCTGATATCCACTTAACAGCCCTATCATAAATCCATGATAAAAGGCTTCATAATTATCATAAAAACTTACTGCATGATTCAATATATCATTTAACAGTTCATTTGCTTTATTCACTTCTTCATTTCGCAGTGCCTCTACTAATTCATCTTTTTTATTTTGCGTATATTCTTCAAAATAACTTTGAAACTGATTTTCATATATAACTTTAACTTCTTTATTAGGTATCTCTAATTCATACTGGTTCAACTTGATTTCCTGCTTATCATCATATACTCGTTCCTTGATCTTTAAATATCCTGTAAACAATAAAAAACTATAGATATTATGTATATCTTCCATTTCTCGATATGTCAGTTCTGGTTTGATCGTTTTTAAAACACTTCCACCCTGAACCAGTTCTTCAAATTCCTTTTTTAAAACCTCATTTCCCTTTTTTATATAATTATAAACTATATCATTTCCGCTTGTATTTGCCCAGTATGAAGCCATCATATCATCCTGCTCCTGGATGATTTGTCTTACATAATTAAGGGTACTCCAGGGGTTATAAATATTTACATTACCAAATAAATATCCATCATACCATTCCTTTATTTTATCCTGATATTTTTCAAGATGATAATATCTTAATAATTCATCTATCTCTGACTGTGTAAAACCAAAATGTCTACTTGTCTTTCCCTTATTAAAAATAGAATAAACTATAAAATTATTAAGTCCCGTAAAAATACTCTCTTTAGCTGTCTTTAAACATCCTGTCAATATCCCTTTTTCCAGTGAATCATTAGTTTTTAAAACCGAACTTAACACTCCACCCATAAAATTAGTCATTTCATCATAATAGTTATGAAGATATGCACTTTGCAATGGCACATCATATTCATCTATCAAAATAATGACCTTTTGATCATAATGTTGTTTCATACATGTACAAATAAACTTAAGAGCGTTTTGTAATTTAATTTCATCTTCTACACCCTGATAATATTCTTTTAAAATTTCTTTATTAAATTCACTAATTTGGCAACTTGATAATAATTCTTGATTGGCATCAATAAGATCTCTAATTAAAATACTAAATACTGATAGTTGTCTATTAAAAGTATTATTTTTCATATCTTTGAAAGTCATAAAAATAACAGGGTATTTATTTTGATATTTCATGATTTCCTGGTTTTTGGTGATATTTAAACCGTTAAATAAATAAGCATTATCTTTTTCTTTTATTGATAAAAAATACTGCAACATACTCATATTTAAAGTCTTGCCAAATCTTCTTGGCCTTGTAAACAAGACAACTTTATCACTTAATGCTGATTCAATAAAATCACTCTTATCGACATAATAATAATTATGATCAATAAACTCTTTAAAATTTTCTGTTCCGGTACTGATTGTCTTCATCATATCACCCTTTCTCATATTTTCTATTATACCATTATTAATTTAAGATAAGCAATGAATTGATATAGTGATTTAACACTTGAATAACGGGTTAAAAAGATTATAAATTTCTTATTAAAATGAAAAAGACTTTGAATAAATTCAAAATCTTACATCATTGTTTTTTCATAAATATCCGCAATATTTGATCCCACATGTTCAGGATGATGAGCATCACTAGCTGTTATCATCGCTACTCCATGATCCTTAAAAATTTTTAATAATTCATCACTTAACCCCATATCATGATGATTATAACGATAATAACATCCGGTGTTATTTTCAGCGATAACATGATGTTCTACCAATAAATCAGCTAGCTGATGATATGTTGGCAGTAAATCATAAGTAGGATAATAATTAAACATTTTAATAGTATCCGGATGTGCTAATTGTGAAAATAAATCAGATTTAACTAATGAAAAAATTAAATCATAGTATCTTTTGTAAATATCATTAACGTCATATTTATCCCATAAAATATCTTTAGAAAAATTCATATCATATAATTTACCATCAATCGAATGAATTGCCCCCACTACAAAATCATAATGATGCTTTTCTAAAACACTTCTAATATAATCTTCGTGTTTAGGTACATAACATACTTCTAAACCGAAAGAAACTTCAATTGGCAGCTCCATTACCTTCATTTCCTTGATTAAATTATCATAATCATCTAAACTATCTTTAAATTTCATTGCTTTATTTTCTAACCATTTCTTTTGTAACGGTTCTTCTTTTAATTCAGCATAAATAGGTTCAAATTCAATAAAACGATGTGTATGATCCAAAATTTGGATTTTAGTTAATCCTTTCTTTTGAGCAGCTTCAACAAACTGTAACACATATTCCCTGCTTAATTCCCCGTATTCTAAATGCATATGACCATCGATCATTTTTATTACCCCCTAATCTTTTTATTTGATTATATGCAAAAAAATATAAATAGTACAGTAAAATAATAAAAATCTTATAACAATAAAAGAGAAATATCGGTATATAAACTGTACCCTGTAAAATGGACAGTTAAATAAAAAGGTATCAGTCTAAAGTGTTGATACAGAATATTTAACTGACTCTGTTTTACAGGGTCTTTTATTTTGCTTATAATTATTTGATGAAAGGATTGATTGAAAATGGGCGTAAACTATTTTACTGATGAACAAATTAAAATACTCAAGGATAATCCATATATCGAAAAGATATCTCACAAAAGCATTAAATATTCTCAAAAGTTTAAAATAGAATTCTGGTCCCGCTATTCACAGGGTGAATCTCCTTCTTCCATACTTTCTTCCTTTGATATTGATCCACATATTCTTGGACCAAGACGTATAAGTAATATTGTCCAACGAATAAAGAAGGAAGCAGAACGCTTAGAAGGATTTGAAGATACTAGAAAACATAATGCCGGTCGCCCTAAGACAAGGGAAATGTCTCCTGAAGAAAAGATTGCTTATCTCGAACATAAGATTGCTTATCAAAAACAGGAAATCGAATTTCTAAAAAAAATAAGATTAGCGGAGAGGGAATCCTATTGGAAACAGCAGAAGAAAAATACAAAATTATTGAAGAAATGATTTCTCGGGATAATAATCTTCTCAACATAACCAAATTATGTGAAATAGCAGAAGTTTCCAGAAGCGGGTTCTACAACTGGAAAAACAGCCACAATAAACGGCAGCAGAAAGAACAGCAGGACAAAGAAGATTTTAATCTCATATTGCAGGCATATCAGTACAGAGGATACGATAAAGGGGCAAGAAGTATCCACATGACTCTGTTGCATATGGGAATAAGAATGAATATCAAGAAAATAAGGAGACTCATGAAGAAATACGGACTTTTCTGCAGGATAAGAAAAGCCAATCCATATAGAAGAATGGCAAAAGCAATAAAAACAAATAATATTGTCCCTAACATTGTTAATCGCGATTTCATACAGGAACCAAGAATGATTATATTAACTGATATTACATATCTTTTTTATGGCAAAGAAAGAAGAAAGGCATATCTGTCAGTCATGAAAGATGCATTCACTAATGAAATACTATCATATGTTGTCAGTGATTCACTGGAGGTTGATTTTGTATTAATAACTGTAAAACAACTATTTGAAAAGCACGGAGCGACAATAAAAACAAAGGAGACGATATGCCATAGCGACCAAGGCAGTCATTACACCAGCATAGAGTTTCAAAAGATACTCAAGGACAAAGGACTAAGGCAGTCAATGTCAAGAAGGGGAAACTGTTGGGATAATGCACCACAAGAATCTTTCTTTGGTCATATGAAGGATGAAATAGACATAAGCAGCTGCAGGACTTTTGATGAGCTTACTGCTGTTATAGATGATTATATGGATTATTATAATAATGAAAGGTATCAGTGGGATCTGGCAAAACTGTCGCCTTCAGAATATTATCAGTACTGGTTAACAGATATATATCCAATAGACATAAAAAATGATACTATTCAAAAATAGTATCATCATATTGAAAACGCATCATATCGTGGTATTGGTTTCTTTCATCTGAGAGTTCTTCTTCAAGATCGATATCAAGCAGAGATTCAAAACGGGTCTGCATATCAATCATCTGACAAGATAAGATCTCGCATTGATTTTCAAGCCAAAAGATATATTCGCGGACGGACATGAACTTGTGACCATCAGTGTAAGATTGATGATCCAAATCGAAAAGCCCTTTAAGCTCATTGATGGTCATAAGAACAGTTGATACATCAAAATCATTGTGGAAAATATTGAAAAGCTGTTCGCCATTCCAAAAAGAATCCGAAAAATCAGCAAGCTGACAGGAAATGTTAAGTGAAGGGAAAGCAATCCAATTATAATAAATTCCTTTAGAAAGGATTCCATTAATAACATTTCCATTTCTGCAAACCTCAAATTCAATGCAGTTGTCATACTTAACACAAACAAGTTTAAATTTTTTAGAATCATTAAAAATATACATAATCACCATAGACACAAAGCCACTGATCTTGACCAGTGGCTTAAGACTGTGTCATTCCTCCTTGACACAATCATATAAAATATTTTTCATTAAAAATATACCTTTTTATTTAATTGTCCTTGACATGGGGTACACTTTAATAACCAAATTTCTCTTTTAATTTCTTTATTAAAGAAAATCAAATACTAATTAATTTCTCTTTTTTTATTTACATATAAGAAGATTGCAGCAATTATCATACCTGAAAGAGAATAAAGAGTGTTTACATCATCACCAGTAGCAACACTTGTTGTATCACCTGATTTTACAACTGATGTACTTTCTAACCCTTCGATTGCTTTTGTTAAAGCATCATTGGCT
>NZ_JMLH01000059.1 GCF_000686665.1 Thomasclavelia saccharogumia DSM 17460
ACTTTTTTAGCTTGAAAAAAATAACACAAAAACAAAAAACAGGTGAGAAAAATCATGAAGTTAGATATAAATATTAATCATTTTTAAAAAGGCACTTGAAAAACATGCAAAATAACGAAACTCAAAATAAAGTATAATTGAAATTAGAAAATTTTTATGTAATAATTTATAAAATTAGATAAAAATGGGATTTGAAATTAGTAGATCAAATCCCATTTTTTATATTAGTTACTTATTTTTTCACTTGTAAGCGATGAAACAATGTCATAAACATAACTTTCATCAATTTTATCACACATAATAATAATATTATCACTAGCTTTTAAATATGTATCACCATGGGGGATAAACTCCTGTCCATCACGACGTAATGAAACGATCAAACAGTGATTAGGCCAATCAATATCTTTGATTAAATGATTGTCTAACTGTGAATCAACATTGATCATAAAATCTAATAGTACTTTTTCTCCGACACCTTTAGGTGTAGGTAGATTCCGTTTTTTTAATAAATTTTCTAATAAACTTTCATAAATTGGTTTGGATTTCATTAAATCAGCAACAATATATGAGACAATCGTTACTGTTGTAATTGAAAGTAGATGATTTAATGAGCCAGTCATTTCAAAAATCAAGATAATTCCCGTTACCGGCGCTCTAACTATAGCTGTAAAATATCCCGCCATAGCTAATAAGATAAAATTGTTGATATAAACTGTATCTAAATTTAAATATTTTACTGCTCCATGTCCAAATAATCCCCCAATCAAACAACCGATGACAAGGAGAGGGAAGAATATTCCACCTGGTGCTCCAGAGCCAAAACAGGTTATGGCAAAAATAAACTTGCCAGCAAGAAGGCAAAGAATCATTAAAGCTGTCAATTTGCCTTCAGTAAGGAGATCAACTAGAACATCACCACTTCCCAAGATCTGTGGGACTATAAATCCTAAAATTCCAGAAATTATAAAAGGTATCAATAATTTCTGGAATGTATTTAAATTTTCAAATCGATTATAAAGGCTTTGAACATACAATAAAGCTTTATTATAAAAAGCTCCCGCTAAACCTAAAATCACTCCTAAAACTAGAAGCATCCAGTAATAATTAGTTGGTAGCGCTTTAGCTACTTTAAAAGAAAAAACAGGATCCATTCCTAATATATTGCTCATTGTATAATCGGCAGCAATTGAAGAAGCCATCACAGAAATTAATAAAGGAGCTGAAAAATGCTTATGAACTTCTTCTAAAGCAAACATTACTCCAGCTAGCGGAGCATGAAATGCAGCAGCTAAACCTGCACTTGCGCCACATGTAAGTAAATAGCGTTCTTCAGTTTTACCTCGTTTTAGTATTTTTCCAATTCCTTTTCCAACCATAGCACCAAGCTGTATCGAAGGGCCCTCGCGTCCTAATGCTAAACCACAAAAGTTAGTTAAAAAACCCCCTAAAAATTTATTTATTAAGACCCGCCACCATTTAGCATCGATTTTACCAGCTAATTCACCTTCTAATTGTGGTATACCACTACCAGAAATCAAAGGTTCAGCATCTAGCAGTTTTGAAACAATATAAGCAATAATTATTAGAATAACAAACCAGAGAATGATCGTGAAAACAGACTGCTTGCAGTATAACAAGATTTGTTTTAACCAATTTGCGCCATTACTAAGACAAATTCGATATCCTACAATTACCAATCCCCCCAGTACTCCTACTAACACCCCTTCTAATAGTAGAATTAATTTAAATTGTTTTACATTTAAAATATTAATAATGTTTTTTCTCATATCCGCCCCTCACTTCGATTGATATTATAAACTATGAAATAAAAAAATCATAGTTGTTTTCAGATAAAAATAAATTTTGTTTTATTTATCAACAAAATATTGTACAATTAAGGAGGTGATGACAATGGATAAACGATCAGATGCAATAGAAACAGTTGTAGACGTTTTTAATGAAGCTATGGCAATTCAAGAATTATATCTTAGAAAGAGTATGTTTAAAGAATTATCAATGAGTGAGACCCACGTGATTGATGCAGTTGATAAAGCAGAGTTTCCTTCGATGACTAATGTTGCAAAAATATTAAATGTCACAATGGGAACTTTAACGACAGCAGTAAAAAAGATCATTGAAAAAGGATTTTTGATCAAAGAACGTTCCAAAAAAGATCAGCGTGTTTTTTATTTGAAATTAACAGAAAAAGGGCACGAAGCTCTTAAAATTCATGAACAGTTTCATCGCGAATTAGCAGATTTGTATAAAGCTGCTATTCCTGATGATCGTGTTGATTGGGTTTTTGATACATTGAAAAAAATCAAAGTGGATTTAGATAACTACAAAAAAGCATTAGAACAAAAAGAATAACAATCCAGGGCGTTATAGACGCCCTGGATTAGTTTTTTAGCTAATGAATCAACAAATTAGAGGTTTGTGTGTGAAGTATTTATTTAAATAATTCATTTAGCTGGTTACTTGCCATAACTAGTAATGTTATTGATTTAGGCTGGTAAGATTCAATAATTTTTGCACAAGTCATGATAGTATTACCAGAGGTAATTACATCATCAAAAATTACGACATCTTGATTGCATAATCTTTCACCATTTTCGATTTTAATAATCTTATTGACAAGAGAACGATCAGTTTGCTGGGTTTGTTTGTAAGCGGTAGTTTTAAACAAACCTGTAAAAATATTATTACTAAAATTTTTTACGAGCAGCTCATTTGGATTAAAACCTCTTTTTAAATTATCCTGTTTACTGCTAGGGACAACTACGATCATATGCTTACGGTATTTATACTTTAACTCTGGAAAAGAGTTAAAAAAGGCATCTTTTAAAGCATGATCACCTTGTCCCTTATACTGAAATAAAGTTTTTTTAAAGAAGTCATTATAGTAGTATAAAATAGTTATTGGATAATTTTGATAAAAATGGTGTTGATTATAAATAACAAACTTGTTAAGACACTTTAAACATAATGTTGGTTGATAAAAAAGATGAAATAGACTAGGCTGTTTATTTAAATCTTCAAAACAGATCAAGCATTGTCTTTTTTGAGAGTTTTGATGCATTGTTTAATAGCTTTAGTCTTATAGGGGGTAAAAATGCTAATTGACCCTGTAGGGTAATTAGCATTTCGCCCTACTCGTCCACAAATTTGAATCAGGGTTGAAGATCCGTATATAGGATTATTGCCATACAGTATAATTACCTGGACATTGCTGATTGTTATACCTCTTTCTAAAATCGTAGTCGTGATAATGGCATCGAGTTCACCGTTTTTTAGCTTTTTTAAAAAATAATGAATATTTTTACTTTTAGAGCTAACGGGATGATTCTTAATACCAAATAAATTAAAATATTTATGGGCCACAGTAGTCAGCTTTACCGTAGGAACAAAAATTAAGACTGGTTTCTTTTCTTTTTTGTATGATAAAGCTTTTTTGATAGCGATAAAATACATTAGTAAAGAACCTGTTATATAGCATTTAGGAATATCTAAAGGATGACCATGATAGCGTTTAGTCATTAATAAGTTGGGATCGTTTGTTAAAGTAGCGGACATATAAATGTAATTTCCTCTAATGCTATTTTTAAGGATATTATGTAGAGTCTCATTATTAGCGTATGGAAAAGCATCTAATTCATCTAAGATCAATAAGTCGAAATAATGAGGGTATCGATAAAGCTGATGGGTTGTACAAATAATAAAAGGACCATTAGTTACTGCTGTATTGCCACCGTAAACAGAGGTTATTGAAATATTTAAAAATTGATTTTGAAATCGTTTTGTCAATTCAATAACCAATTCTTTTCTAGGTGTTGTAAAACAAACATTATGCCCCATGTTCAATGCGTATTTGATTACCTCATAAGTTATTTCCGTTTTACCAGCTCCACATACAGCTTTAAGATTAGTATTTAAATGGTTTTGATAACGGAGTAATAATTTATTTGATAATTCTTGTTGGAGAGATGTTAATTGGTAATTTAATTGAAAATCGACAGGTAAACTAGGCTTTGTCTTGATATCTTGTACAGTATCGTTAGTTAAGCCGATCTTAATACATTTACGACAATAAGTTATGTTATTAAAAGTATAAAAATATTGTGGATCTTGATTCTTGCATCGTGGACAGATCATCTTTTATCACCCATCTATATTGTAACTCATATTAGCTCTATTTTTGTCTCAAATTGGTGATATATTTTTCTTATTAAAATCTCAAATTTGTTTATTTAAAAAATGCTAAAAAAAGGCTTGATAATCAAAGAATTTACAAATTGTTACAAAAGTTTTGATAAATTTTGACATGAATTTTAAGAAGGCAAAATTTGTCGAGTGAAAAAAATTTATATTTAAAAAAAGATATAATATACTAGCATTGACCATTGTTAAAGGGGTGAATTAAATGCAAGGAAAAGTAAAATGGTTTAACGCAGAAAAAGGTTTTGGATTCATTGATCGTGGTGAAGGCAAAGATGTTTTTGTTCATTATAGTCAAATTGAACAAGATGGATATAAGACTTTAAATGAAGGTGAATTAGTTGAATTTGATCTTTATCAAAGTGAACGTGGAATGCAGGCTAAACATGTTGTTAAAATCTAGAAACAGAGAAATTTCTCTGTTTTTTTGTTATGATCGGTTATTTAATTTAAAGGCTGATTTTGGATGGAAATATGATTGATCAAATTAGCAGTTAGGAACATAAAAAAGACAATATTTTTAAAATGATCAAAAAAAGTGAAAATGAAAATAAAACTCAAATAATTTATACTTTTAAATACAGCTATAAAATGTTATAATACGATAGACTAAAGCTATAAAAGAGGAGCGTATTTCATGGCAAGTAGAAAAGAAGAAATTAGAAAAGAAATAAAAAAGAGAAATGAAAAAGAAGGTCTTAATCCTGAAGCAGTAAATAATATTGTGGATTTACAAGACCAAACTGGTGAAGATATTAAAGTTGAAGATTTTAAAGGTATCTATAATGGTGATGTTATTCCATTTAGTACGACGCCACATTCAACTAAAAAAAGTTTAGTTGGACGTCTTAAAGGAATCTTTGATGATGAAAATAAACAACTAAAAAAATTAAGTAAGATGGCTGATGAAATCATAGCATTAGAATCAAAATATCAAGCTATGTCAGATGAAGAACTAGCAAATAAAACAAATGAATTTAAAGAAGCTTTAGCTAATGGAAAAACCTTGGATGATATTATTATTGATGCTTTTGCTACAGTAAGAGAAGCTGCATATCGTAAATTAGGATTAAAAGCATTTAAGGTTCAGCTGATGGGTGGTATTACTTTACATGAAGGTGATATCGCTGAAATGAAAACTGGTGAAGGTAAAACCTTAACATCAATTTTCCCTGTTTATTTAAATGCTTTAACAGGTAATGGAGTGCATGTTGTTACTGTTAATGATTATCTAGCTGGTCGTGATGCTGAAAATAATGGGCAAGTTTTTAATTTTTTAGGACTTACAGTTGGTTTAAATAAACGTGAGCTTACACCTGCCCAAAAGCAAGAAGCCCATGGCTGTGATGTCACTTATACAACTAATGCTGAATTAGGATTTGATTATCTAAGAGATAATATGGTAACTAAGTTAGAAGATAAAGTATTAGTTAAAGGATTGAATTATGCTTTGATCGATGAGGTCGATTCTATTTTGATCGACGAATCAAGAACACCATTGATTATTTCTGGAGGGCGTAAAAATACAGCGGCTTTATATATGCAGGCAGACCGTTTTGTTAAATCTTTAAAAGCTGATGTTGATTATGAAGTCGATATTGAAAGTAAAACAGTTGCTTTAACTGCTGAAGGTATTGCTAAAGCTGAAAGAGGATTTAAGATTGCAAATTTATATGATCCACAGCATACATCATTAGTTCATCATATCAATCAGGCTTTAAAAGCAAATTATACGATGACTCGTGATGTTGAATATATGATTGCAACAGAAGATGGTAGTCGTGATATTAGAAATGCTAAAATTATGATCATCGATCAATTTACTGGTCGTGTTATGCCTGGACGTGCTTATTCTGATGGTTTACATCAAGCAATCGAAGCTAAAGAAGGTGTACCAATCAAAGAAGAAACAGAAACGCGGGCTACTATTACTTATCAAAATTTCTTTAGATTATTTAATAAATTATCTGGAATGACAGGTACTGCTAAAACTGAAGAAGAAGAATTTAGATTGATTTATAATATGCGAGTAATTGAGATTCCTACAAATAGACCGGTAATTCGAGATGATCGTAATGATAAGATCTATTCAACAAGAGTTAATAAATTTAAAGCTTTATGTGATGAAGTTGTTGCTCGTAATTCTTATGGGCAGCCAATCTTAATTGGTACGGTATCTGTAGAAACATCAGAAGTATTATCTAAAATGTTAGATCGTCGAAAAATTAAACATAATGTCTTAAATGCTAAAAATCATGCTAAGGAAGCTGAAATCATTGAAAGAGCTGGACAGCGTGGTGCAGTTACGATTGCAACCAACATGGCTGGACGTGGTACTGACATTAAGTTAGGTGAAGGAGTTGCTGAAATTGGTGGTTTAGCAGTTATTGGTTCTGAGCGTCATGAATCTAGACGTATTGATAATCAGTTAAGAGGTCGTTCTGGACGTCAAGGAGATCCTGGATATTCTGTTTTCTATGTTTCTTTTGAAGATGATTTAATGGAACGTTTTGCTGGTGAAAGATTGAAATCATTTACTGAATATTTAGAAGATGATCAAGCAATTGAAAATAAAGTTGTTACTAAAGCAATTGAAGGAGCTCAAAAGCGGGTTGAAGGACAAAACTTTGATTCTCGTAAACATATTTTGGAATATGATGATGTAATGCGTCAGCAGCGTGAAATCATGTATAAAGAACGTGATGATATTATGTCAGAAGAAAAACTGGATGATATTATTAAAGGAATGTTTAACCAGGCTATTGAAATGACAGTAAAACAGTTTACTAAAAATGATGGTAAACATGATGTAATCGATGTTGAAGGCGTTGTAGAATTTGTTGCGAAAAACTATATGTTATTGGTAGAAGTGCAGGCAAATAATTGTGAAGCATTAGTGCATGAACCTCAAAAATTAATTGATACTCTTACTGATTTGGTATTTAATCAATACAATAATCGTTACAATAAAGAATTAGAACCTGAAAAAAGATTACGTTATGAAAGAAGTATCCTTTTAGGTGTAATCGATTATACTTGGATCAATCATATTGATGCAATGACAAAATTGCGTAATGGTATTTATTTACGTGCTTATGCTCAAAAAGATCCATTAGCTGAATATACAGAAGAAGCATTCTATATGTTTGAACAAATGACTGCTAGCATTGCTGATACTATTTCTCGTAATATTGTTCATATGGGTGTTCGTCCAGGTAGTGAAGTAGAACAAGCTATTCCACATTTAAAAATGGAACTTACTTTTAAATAATGGAATTATATGAAATTAAAAATGGGCTTTCTAAAGCCCATTTATTAATAGATGAATTTTATCATTCAATTGATATTGAAAGCTACCGTAGAGAAATAGAAGGACTTACAGTTATTACTGAACAAGAGGGATTTTGGGATGATGCTGATAAAGCTAAGATTACGTATGATAAGTTAAACCAAATGAAAAAAATTGTTGATCAATATGATACATTAAATACAATGTTAAAAAATCTTGATGAAACTTATGAATTAGTAAAGAGTACTGAAGATTTAGAATTTAAAGAAATTCTTGAAAGTGATTATTTGTTATTTGAAAAAGATTTAGATGAATTTGAAAAAATATTGTTATTATCGGGTGAACATGATAATTTAAATGCAATTGTCGAAATTCACCCTGGTGCTGGGGGAACAGAGAGTCAAGATTGGGCAGAAATGCTGTTTAGAATGTATCAGCGCTATGCTCAAAGAAAAGATTGGAAGGTCGAAGTGCTTGATTATCTTGATGGTGATGTAGCTGGCATCAAATCGGTTACTATGCTAGTAAAAGGAAATAATGTTTATGGACACTTAAAAGCTGAAAAAGGAGTACATCGTTTAGTACGCTTATCTCCTTTTGATTCAGCGAAACGACGTCATACATCATTTGCGTCAGTTGACGTTATTCCTGAATTTAATAATGAGATTGAAATTAATATAAGAAATGAGGATTTAAAAATAGATACTTATCGTGCAAGTGGTGCCGGAGGTCAACATATAAATAAGACCGATTCTGCAGTTAGAATTACGCACCTGCCTACAAATACGATCGTTACTTGCCAGAGTCAACGCAGTCAGCTGCAAAATCGTGAACAAGCTATGATCATGCTTAAAAGCAAACTTTATCAATTGATGCTAGAAAAACAAGCTAGTGAATTACAAGAGATAAAAGGTGAACAAAAAGAAATAGCCTGGGGTTCACAAATACGTTCTTATATTTTACATCCTTATTCTTTGGTGAAAGATAATCGGAGTAATTATGAGTCAAATAATCCTAAAGCAGTTTTAGATGGTGATCTTGATGGATTTGTTTATGCTTATTTAAAAGGTATTATCAAAAGTAATATGTGATAAGTTTTTAATTATTATAAGATTATTAGTGATCTTATAATCTTAATCTGAATTTTGAGTATTAGATTTATATTGCAATATTAGTAAAAAAGCTTAATAAAAGTATTATAAGAATTAATGAGTGCGATTATATGAAAATACATTTGTCGGATAAAAAATTAGACGAAAGGAGATAGAAGTGGGTTTAGGCTTCAAAGCAAAAAAATGGTTATTTTGAAGTTTATGGTTGAATAAAAATTATTGTGAATTATTAGTTTAAATCACTTCATAATGAGTTAAAATGAAAAAAAGTATTTATGAGACAATAATAATTATTATTGGTAATTTTATTTTAGCGTTAGGAATTTGTGCCTTTATTACTCCTGCCGGCTTGATTACAGGTGGTGCTTCAGGGATAGGAATTGCGATAAGGTCATTAACAGGGATAAATATTTCTTATACAGTTTATATAATAAATATCATAATGTTTATCGTTGGTTATATATATATAGGTAAGAAATTTGCAGCAGGTACATTATTAAGTACTATTTTATATCCGACTTTTTTAGCGATATTAGAAAATGTTTCCAAATTAACTACTATTACTAATGATGCTTTACTTTCAACTTTATATGCTGGTCTTTGTATTGGCTTGGGCTTAGGATTAGTATTAAGAGTTGGGGCTAGTACGGGTGGAATGGACATCCCGCCATTAATTATTAATAAAAAAACGGGAATTTCAATAGCTTGGTTAATTAATATTTTTGACTGTGTTATTTTGTTGCTTCAGGTTATTTTTTGTCCTATTTCAATTGAACAAGTTTTATATGGAATTACAGTTGTTATTATTACAACGATTGTAATGGATAAAGTGATCATGCTTGGTGAAACAAAAGTTCAAGTAACAGTGATTTCTCCAAAATGGCAAGAAATTCGTAAAGTTGTATTTGACGATATAAATCGTGGTTGTACATTATTAAATATCACTACGGGATATTATCAAAAGAATCAATATGCTGTTATGTCTGTTGTTTCTAAACGAGAATTACACCTTTTAAATAAGATGGTTTTAGATATTGATCCAACTGCTTTTATTATTAGTAATGAAACACATAGTGTTAAAGGACGTGGTTTTACTTTACCGTCAGTTGATTTATAAAATAAGTGCTGGATAATAAAAAAATTGGGATCGAAACAGATCCCATTTTTTTGATAATCAAAAACTTTATAATTTTATTTCATCTTAGATTATCATTTTTACATAAAATTTTTAGTCATGATATTTATTTGCAAACTTCTATACTCCTGCTGTTAAAAATTATTTATTTAAATCAATATAAAATTCAACATGCCCACAATTAGGACAGTAACGACATTTAAGTTCATAATTTTTTTTCTTTAAATTATCATTTTTTATAATTAATTCTAAATAACTTAAAGCTGCGGTACCATTATCCTTTACATAGCAGTTTGTATTTAATTCAGTTTGACAAATAGAACACTTTTTTTTCATACTGTCACCTCTTTAATTTCTATTGTACCATAAAATTATCGAGATAATAATACTAATTGTCCCCTTATTCGTCAAAATGTGCTATAATGAGTCTCGAAGTATAAGATACTTCAAAACAGATCATAGAAAGAAAGGAGACAGTCGAAAAAAAACGGCAAAATATATGATAAAACTTACTAATGTAACAAAGATATATAAGACTGGTGTAAGAGCATTAAATAATATGAATCTTACGATTGAACCAGGTGAATTTGTGTATGTTATCGGAACTACTGGTGCTGGAAAATCAACTTTTATAAAATTGTTGTATCGTGAAGAAAAAGCAACATCTGGTAAGGTAGAAGTTGTAGGACGCGATGTTTCAAAAATAAAGAATCGCAAGGTACCGTATTTTCGTCGTAATATTGGAGTTGTATTCCAAAATTTTAGATTATTGCCTAAAAAGACAGTTTTTGAAAATGTTGCTTTCGCTTTAGAAGTAATTGACACACCTCGAGTTGAAATTCGTCGTCGTGTTAGAGCTACTCTAGAGTTAGTTGGACTTGAAGATAAAGTCAATGCTTTTCCCCATGAATTATCAGGAGGGCAGCAGCAAAGAGTAGCAATTGCTAGAGCAATCGTTAATAAACCGAAAGTATTGATTGCAGATGAACCAACTGGTAATCTTGATCCGGAAACTTCAAAAGAGATTATTAATTTATTAGAAAGAATCAATGAACAGCAGCACACTACGGTTTTAGTAGTTACTCATGATAGTAAAATCGTTCAGGAACACAAAAAAAGAACTATTTTAATTGAAGATGGGTGTGTCAATGCTGATACTAGTTTAGGAGGTTATGAAATCTAATGAATGAATTAATTAGTTGTATTAGAAACCTCCCTAAGCATTTTAAAACAGCTTTACAAAATATTTGGCGAAATGGTGTAATGTCATTTTCATCAATATTTGCAGTTACAATTACTTTAGTATTAATTGGGGTAATTGGAGTACTGGCTTTAAATATTCAAGATATGAGTTTGAATATTGAAGAGGGAGTAAGAATTTATGTTAAATTAGACCGTGATATTGACAGTACTGCTGAACAGGCGGTAGGTGAGGAAATAAAGGCTATTAAAGATGTTAAATCAGTCACTTTTTTTACTAAAGATCAAGAATTAGATAAATTGATTGAAAAACAAGGTGAAGATGGAGCACAATTATTTGAATCATTTAGAGAAGATAACCCGCTTGGTTCAGCTTATGAAGTTGAAGCTAAAGATGCTTCAAAATTAGCTAGTATTTCTAAAAAAATTAGAGATATTTCTGGAGTCAGCACAGTTAATTATGGTGGTGAATCGACACAGGATATGGTAAAAACATTACAAACGATTCAAACAGGGGGAACGATTTTTATTGTTGCCTTAGCAATAGTAGCATTATTTATGATTGCTAATACGATCAAAATTACGATTACAGCTCGTCAAACGGAAATCAGTATCATGCGAATGGTTGGAGCTAGTAACTGGTATATTCGAATTCCATTTATGTTAGAGGGAATGCTGATTGGTTTGTTTGGATCGATTATTCCGATCATCGTTTTAGTGTATGGTTATGGAATGATTTATGATTATACTGGTGGAGTGTTCATGTCAGCAATGTTAGCATTGAAAGAGCCAATGCCGTTTATCCGTGATTTCTCATTAGTTTTAGCACTTTTAGGAGCTGGAGTTGGATTGATTGGAAGTTTTGTTTCTATCAGACGATTCTTAAAATTTTAGCAGGTATTGACCTGCTTTTTTGAAAAGAAAGTTAAATGAAAAGAGAAATTCTAGAATTTTTAAATCAAGATTATCTTAATAATCTTGATTTAATTTATGCTATTGATCACGGTGCTAAGATCATTTATTTTGGTAATGAAGGAATAATGTTAAAATTTGGTGATATGTATATGCTATCACTTAAGGATTCTGATTTGGGATATCAATTATTGAACGATCTTGATAGTTGTAATATGCTGGCAGTTCATAATGATCATTACCACGATCTTATCAAAGAGAAATTTGATCTTGATCAAAAAATTGTGGCATATCAGTATGGGTATTTAAAAAATGATGTTGAAATTGTTAAAGTTCCACAAATAGAAATAAGAAAAATTGGGATGGAGTATTATGATTTTATTAGGCAAAATTATTCAACTTTAGTCGATGAAAAATATTTGCAAAACCGCATTCAGGCAAATGTTTTTATCGGTGCTTTTGATCAGGATAAAATAGTTGGATTTGCGGGCATTCATGATGAAGGATCGATTGGTTTTGTTGAAGTAATAGCGAAATATCGTCGCAGGGGGATTGCAAGAATGTTAGAAACGTATATGATCAATGAAGCGTTAAAGAAAAATGAACTAATATATTTGCAAGTTGAGCTTGATAATACAGTTTCAATGAAATTTCATGAAAAATTAGGATTTAAACGAGCTAATGATATAATTACCTGGTATATGTAAAGGAGAAAATTATGGAAAAGTATGAATTTAATGATTTAAAATATTTACAGATCCCTTTGCCAGAAGAGTTATTAAAATTAAAGTGGCATGGCAGTTTTAAACGGATGAATAAAGTTATTGAAGCAAAACTTGCTAAAGATATCTCTTTAGCATTAAAAAAGAGATTACTTCATGAAAAAGAAATAATTAAAAGAATGCCTAAGGAATATCCTTTATCTTATCAAGATGCTTTAAAAATATGTCATGATAATTTTATTGATTTCAAAGATGAAGAATTAGAACAGCTTCAGGATGAAAATGCAGTTGAATGGATTTTTATTGAAGGGAAAGCACAGTTTAGAAGTGATTTTTTTGATAATATAATCAAAACTCGCAATGATTATGTAAAAAGATTAAAAGATCCTAGTAAGATAAAAAGCCGTGAAACTAATTTTGCTTTATTGAATGATACAATAAAGGAAATAAAAGAAAAAGGTAAATTAGCTTATCATTTCCATTTAAAGACAGGAATGAAAATCAAGACTATTGAGGCTAATAAAACGATTAGGGTTCATCTCCCTGTACCATTAGAAAATTGTCAAATAAATAATTTTAAACTATTAAAAACAACACCCCAATATCGCTCTTTAAATGAAAAAGATCATCCTCAAAGAACCATTTATTTTGAAGAAAACATTGATGATACTAAAGAATTTTATGTTGAATATGAATACGATAATGTGCTTGAATATCAGGAACTTGATTATCAAAAAGTTTTAAATGATCGACCAAAATTTTATTTACATGAACAAGCCCCACATATTGTTTTTACACCATATTTAAAATCATTGGCTAAAGAAATCATTAAAGATGAAAGCAATAATTTAATTAAAGCTAAATTGATTTATGAATATATTACTACCCATATTACATATTCATTTGTTCGCAACTATTATACAATTCCTAATATTCCCGAATATGCTGCTTTAGGCGGTAAAGGTGATTGTGGTGTTCAGGCCCTATTATTTATCACTTTATGCCGTTATGTGGGTATTCCGGCAATGTGGCAGGCAGGTCTTTATGTAACTTCATACGATATTGGTAATCATGATTGGGCCCGATTCTATGTGGCTCCATATGGCTGGCTGTATGCTGATTGTTCATTTGGTGGAGCGGCTTATCGTAATGGTGATAAAGAAAGATGGCAGTATTATTTTGGCCATTTAGATCCATTTAGAATGGTTGCCAATAGTGAATATCAATATGATTTATATCCTGTTAAAAATTTTATTCGCCAGGATCCTTACGATAATCAAACCGGTGAAGCTGAATATGAAGATCGAGGGTTATATTTAAATGATTATGATTTGCATTTAGAAGTAATGGAAATTAAAAAAATATAGTTAATAAGGGAAGCGCTAGACTTCCCTTTAAAATATTTAATTTTGACTTTTCTCTTGTTTTTCTAATAATTCTAACCAGCGCTCATTTTTGTTTTCTAATTGTTCTGTTAAACGATTATGCTGATTAGATAACGCAGTTAGTTTTTTAAAATCATTTTGATGTTCATTCATTTGTTCATTAAGTATTTCGATTTGTTCTTCTAAGTCTAAAATAATACTTTCCATTGATTCTAGTTCTTGTTTTTCTTTAGAAGATAAACGTACTTGATTTTGTTTTTGTAATCTTTTTTGCTCTTTATATTTAAGAGCGCCATCCCCCTTAGCTTTAGGCGATTTATCATCAATATTAACATAATTGCTATAACCGCCATTACAATAAGTTATTTGTTTGTTTTTAAAAACAAATAAACCATCACAAATACGATCCAAAAAATAACGATCATGAGAAACCGTGATCACAATACCATTAAAATTATCTAAATAATCTTCCAAGATTGCTAACGTTGTAATATCTAAATCATTAGTTGGTTCATCAAATAATAAAACATTTGGGGCCTGCATTAATATATTTAATAAATACAAACGCCTTTTTTCACCACCAGATAATCTAGAAATATATGTATGTTGTAAACTCGAATCAAATAAGAAACGTTCACACATTTGTTTAGCACTGAAAGTTCCTTCTAAAGTTTTTAAATCATTACTCGTTTGTTTAATATAATCAATAACCCGCATATTTTCATCAAGATCATTACTCATTTGTTTAAAGTAACCAATTTTGATCGTATCACCATAAATAACTTCACCATTACTTGGATTTAATTCTTTTGCGATAATCTTTAGTAAAGTACTTTTGCCACAACCATTAACTCCTAAAATTCCAATTCTGTCAGTTCGTTTAAATAAATAAGAAAAATTATTAAATAAAGTTAAATTATCATAATGCATACTGATATTTTTAAGCTCGATCGTTTTTTTACCAAGTCTTGAAGCCGTATTGATCATTTCAACTTGATTTATCGTTTGGATATCTGCAATACTATTTAATTGCTCAAAGCGTTGTAATCTTTCTTTACTTTTAGTTGTTCTAGCTTGAACCCCAGCTCGCACCCATTCAAGTTCTTTCTTTAAAAACAATTTTCTTTTCCGTTCGCTAGCTAAGGCTTCTTCCTCGCGTTTTGCTTTTAAATCTAAGAATTTAGAATAATTAGCTTCATATTCATATATCTTGCTGCGATCAATTTCCATGATTTTATTTGTAACTCTTTCTAAAAAATAACGATCATGAGTAACCATAAAAACAGCTTTGTTAAACTTGATCAAGTATTTTTCTAAATATTCGATCATTTCATTATCTAAATGGTTAGTTGGTTCATCAAGAATTAATAAGTCACAAGGTTTTAATAAAGTAATTGCTAGAGCAACACGTTTTTGTTGACCGCCTGATAATTCTTTAATTAATTGATCATGATTAATAATATCTAATTTATTTAAAATTGCTTTAACTTCATATTCATTGACTTTATCTTGGTCGATCATCTCATAGACTTGTTTAATAATGGTATTATGGGGATTAAAATCAGGGTTTTGTGGCAGATATGATATTTGTAGATTCTTTTTTTGAATAATGTCACCTTGATAAGTTTCAATGCCGGCAATGATCTTTAATAAAGTACTTTTACCAGTACCATTAATACCAATCAAAGCAATTTTATCAGTTTCTTCTATTGAAAATGATACACGATCAACAATATTTTTAATTCCATTTGTTTTAGATAAATTATTTACACTTATTAACATACGATTCTCCTTAAATTAACTATATTCTATCATGTAATCAATATTTGTAAATGAATAATTAAAAGTGATTTTATATACTGCTTGTTGAACATAATGCCCTATAAAATAAAGAAAAAAATTTTTAACTTTTTTGAAACAACATGATTTCCTTTTATGACGATATAGATAAACAAATATTATAATTTTGATTACTAAGAAACTTTATTCTTGGTATAATCTTTTTGGTGATATAAATGAAACGTTATACAATTGGTAAAATGGCAAAATTAAATAATGTAAGTGAACAAACATTAAGATTATATGATAAGATTGGGCTATTTAAACCTGCTTGTGTTGATGAAAAAAATGGTTATCGGCTTTATGATATTGGACAATCAGCAAGACTCGATATTATTCAGTATTTAAAAAATTTAGGAATGACCCTAAAAGAAATAAAAGAGGTCTTTGATTATAAGGATCTATCGCTATTGCAGGAAAAACTAGAAGAAAGCAAAGGCCAAATTGATTTACAAATTGAGCATTTAAGGGAACAAAAAGAAGCGATTCAAAGAACGATCGATTCATTTGAACTGTTTAAAGCAGCGCCTAAAGCAGGGATGATAACTTTAGAATTCATTAATAAACGAACGATGCTTTACGTAGATAAAAAAATTAATATCTATGATTATGATTTAGATGTTTATGAAAGTTTGTTAAGAGAGTTTAAAGATGATTTGATTAAACAAAATTTGCCACCAACTATTTTCTTTAATCCAGGAACGATTTTAAGAAAAGAACATGTTGAAAAAAGAGAATTTATTTCAAGTGAAATTTTTGTTTTTATTAATGATAAAAATAAAGTAGTTTTAAAAAAAGAAACGATTCCTGCAAATATGTATTTATGCATATATTGTGATGATTTTGCTAACGAAAAAGAATATGCCTGCAAATTATTTGACGAAATAGAAGCTAAAAATTATACAATAATCGGGGATTATTTATGCGAAAGTTTAAATGATATCTTGATATTTAACGATAAAAAACGAAATATGTATTTAAGACTGCAAGTTCCTGTTAAAATTTAAAAATAGGTTACTATTCACAGTATAAGAAAAAAGTTATTCACAAATTTTAAAAAGTAAAATACTCAATAATGACGATATAAGAGCTGTTTATCATGACAGTTCTTTTTTGTGTGGTTTATTGATTATTATCACAGCTGTATGCCTATACGCTTTTTTTCTATACCTTTATCATCTCTTTTTACTTTTTATATCAGATGACCAGTAAAAAAGTTATTCACTTTTTCATGCCATTGACCATTCTTTCTGATTATGGTTTAATCATCTTAGAGGTGATATATATGTCAGAAAAAAATATGGATTTCTATGATCTCTATTGTCAGGAGGTTCTCAAAAATGAGCAGC
>NZ_JMLH01000060.1 GCF_000686665.1 Thomasclavelia saccharogumia DSM 17460
ATATTACTATTTATCTCAAAAATCCACCTATGAAAGCATTTTCATTTCTGCTGTTTTCTCAAAACATAAGCCTGGCTTATGTTTTGAAGGAAAAATTTTTTTAAACTTTCTTTAGAATTTCTTAAGATTTAATATACTCCTAAATAATAATTCTTATATCCATAAAGAATTTGTTATTCAATACTTTTCAAAGACTCAACCATATCAATACGATTTAAAACTTTACGCATCACAAAATTAATAAAAGTTGTAAAAAACATCGTAATTACTATCGCATATATATAACTCATTAGATTTACACTTCTAATGAACATCGCAACTTCTACCTCAACCGTTGTAATAACAAACATGTGAATCAATTTACCAAGTCCTAAGCCCACAAAAGAACCAATCAATCCTAAAATACGATTTTCTCTAAATACATAATCATATACTTCTCGAGGATAAAATCCTAATACTTTAATTGTTGCAATTTCACTTTTACGCTCTTGAATATTAATATTCGTTAAATTATATAACACAATAAAAGCTAAGGCACCTGCACATATAATCAAGATAATAACTACACTATCAATGCTTCCCATTTGATCTCTAAATCCTTGTGAAATTCCCTGGATATAATTAACCGAGTCAATATTAGCATTTTGATTACAATACTCATCAATTGTATTTTCATCTGTTTTATCTTTTAAGTTAAAATAAATATAATTTCTATTTACCTGCTCACCCGTTAATTCCTGATAAAACTGATCACTCATATAAATATGATGCTGAAAATGCAATACCATTACCCCACTAATTTTCACTTGATAACTCTGATCATCAATTTTAAGTGTAATCTTATCACCTGCTGCTACATTCAATAATTCTGAAAGTTTAGCCGAAATAATTACGCCATCATTATCCAATTTCAATTCATCATGAGTATTAAAATCTTCAAATTTAATATATTTACTTAATTCTTGATTACTATTAAATACTTCTAATGTGCCATAGTATTCTTTATCCCCTAAAATACTGATCGTATTTCGATAAAAATTACAACTATCTTTAATATTACTTACATCGTCAAAAGCTGCCTGTTCCCGCTTCAATTCTGATTGATCCAGATTCTTATCAAAAACAACGACCCCATCATAAACCCATATATTACCATACTGTTTATCAGCAAGAGTGGAAATTGAATTTTTAATTCCAAATCCAACCACTATCAAAGCTGTACATCCAGCAATTCCAATGATAGACATAAAGAAGCGTTTTTTATATCTAAAAATATTTCGCATCGTAACCTTTTGGTTAAAAGATAATCTTTTCCAAATAAAAGTAATTCTTTCTAAAATTATTCTTTTTCCAATTTTTGGTGGTTTAGGCCGCAATAAATTTGAAGGCATCTCACTTAATTCCTGACGGACTACGATATAAGTGACAATCATTGTAATAGCAACTGAAATCACAAATGTTTGAACGCAGATAAAACCGTTAAATCTTACTATTATTGGTGCTCCAACACTAAATAACATTTTATGATACAAGAAATAGATTATTCCTGGAAAAAAATATACACCAATGATCATTCCTAGGACACTAGCAAAAAAAGTCGCTAAAAAAGAATAAATAAGATATTGATTAATAACATCTTTTTTATCATATCCCAAAGCTCTAAAAGTACCACTTTGAATTCGCTGTTCTTCAACCATTCTAGTCATTGTAGTAAGACTCACTAAGGCAGCTACTAAAAAGAAAATCAACGGAAATACGACAGCTAAAGCGGCCATTGATTTACAGGCAGAATCAAAACTTAATATACTTGCATTTTCATCTCTAGTTAATGTTATTAATTCACTTGTCGGAATATCTTTGAGACTATTATGACCTTCATCTAATTTTTGCTTTGCTTCATCTAATTGTACTCGAGCATTATCTAAATCTATTTTTGTTTGATCTAATAAAGCTTTTGTATCATCTAGTGTTTTTTTGGAATTATCTAATTCTTGTTTAGATGACTTTAAAATAATCTCTGTGCTATCAAGCTTAGCTTTACTTTCATCTAAAGTATTTTTAGTATTTTCTAATAAAATCCTGTTTTGTTCTAAAACATTCTTATTTCCATCTAACTCAATTTTACTTTTATCTAATTCTTGTTTTAAATTAGTATTAGTAGTATTTAAAATCTCTAATTTTTCTTTCGTTTGATCTAAAAATGTTTTCAATTCAGTTAGCTGTCCTTCAGGGATTCCCGCATTAATAGCATCATTATACTCATTCAACTTTTGCTGATATACTTGATCTAACTGCTGATATTGACTTATCAGCTGATTATACTGCTCCATACCTGCCTGCCATTTAACCAATCCTTGATCATACTGACTTTTTCCTTCAAGATAAGCCTGCCAGCCTTGATCATATTGAGCTTTTCCAGCATTATACTGACTTAAGCCATCTTGATATTGTTGATAGCCTTCATTATATTGCGTCAAACCTTCTTGATATTGACGATATCCATCTTGATACTTGGCTAAACCATCATTATACTGATTGATTCCATCAGCATACTGTTTTTCTCCTTCAGATAGATCTTTTTCACCCTGATCAATTTCTTCATTAGCATTCTCAACAAGTTTATCATCTATCTGCGTTATTTCTTTATTCAATACTTTTTCTATTTGTTTATCAACTTTTTTTGTATAATCAAGATACTCATCACTAAATATATTATAATCATCACTGTTTTTTAACGTTACTCTTAATTCATTAAAAATTTCTGTTCCTCGTAAATCATATAACTCTTGAGGTAATGCTATATTTTCATTTCCCTTGGATAATATTTCTACATATCCATCATTTGTTCCGTCTCCTAAAGTATTTGTCCCACGTTCAATATTACTAACATAACGACAGTCATTAACAAAACCGCTAATTGTAAATTCTTTAGATTCATTATCATTAGATAAAATTATCTTATCACCAATATTTACCTTATTTTTCAAAGCAAAATTATAATCAATTACACATTCATCATCCTTAACAGGTAATTTCCCTTCAACAACCTCTAATTTATTTACATTATTATCAAAACTTTCATTAGAATAAACAGTAACTCCTTTACTATTATCATTAAATCCTATCAGTGCATCAAAACGATTTCCATATTCAACAGCCTTTACCTCATCAATAGCCAATATTTTTTCAATAACATCTTCATCAAACCCTAAAGTATTAATATAATTCAAATCATTATATTCATATTTCTTTAAATAATCATCCATTGTAGTTTCCATGATCAATGAAGTATGCCGTAATCCCGCAAAAAAGGCTGCTCCTAAAAAGACAATACAAAAAATAGATAAAAATCTTGCTTTAGTTTTACGAATAATTTGAATTTGATTTTTTACATACGCTCTTTTTTTCATATTACCACTCAATTTCTGCTATTGGTTTAGGATTTTCATTTAGATTCATTGATGCTACCTGTCCATTCTTCAAATGAATGATACGATCTGCCATTGGTGCCAATGCACTATTATGAGTAATGACGATCACTGTCATCGTATATTTATCACACATCTCCCTTAATAAGCCTAAAATTGCTTTACCGGTTTGGTAATCTAAAGCTCCTGTTGGTTCATCACACAACAATAATTTAGGATTTTTAGCGATAGCTCTTGCAATCGCCACCCGCTGTTGTTCACCACCTGATAATTGAGCTGGAAAGTTATTAGTTCTATCTTCCAAACCAACTCTTTTTAACACCATTTTTACATCTAAAGGATTTTTTGATATTTGTGTTGCCAGCTCAACATTTTCAAGAGCTGTTAAATTTTGAACTAAATTATAAAATTGAAAAACAAACCCGATATCGTCTCTACGATATTGTGTCAACTGTTTTTCGTCATATGCTGCAACATCTTTACCATCAACAATGATTTTGCCACTTGTAGCCTTATCCATTCCACCAAGCAAATTTAAAATCGTCGTTTTCCCAGCTCCTGAAGGTCCTACAATAACAACAAATTCACCTTTTTCAATCTTAAAATCAACACCATTTGATGCATTGATCTCAACATCACCAACTTTGTATATTTTTTTTACGTTTTCAAAAACAATGAAGCTTTTCACTAGCATCACTACCTTTCTTTTTCGACATTATAATTATAACATGAAATAATTATTGTTTAAAGAAACCAACTTTGGATCAATTTTTATTTTTATAGGAATTTTAACATTTAAATGTTAAAATTATATTAATGAAGCGTTTTCTTAATAATTTTGTTGATTAATATCAAATCATGACAAATTACCAATGCTTTTAATAACTACATAAGGAGATACAAAATGAAGATAATGATCTTGTCTGATTCTCATACAATGCCTAAAGAGGATCTAATAACTTTGCTTAAACATAGCCGTGCTGACTATTATATACACTGTGGTGATATTTATACGTATTATGAAGGTCTTGGCTTAAATAATTTTTATTTAGTTAGAGGAAATAATGATTTTAATAGAAACATTCATGATGAAATATTTATTACTATTGATAATCTCAAATTTTTTGTTACACATGGTCATCATTACAACGTTGACTATGACCTTGACCATCTTTTTAATACTGGTGAGAAAAAAGGTGCCGATGTCATATGTTTTGGACATACCCACAATCCTTTTATCATTAATAAAAATAACATCACCATGATCAATCCCGGCAGTGTCTGTTATTCACGGGGAAAATATCGTGCCCCAACTTATTGTATCTACGATACCCGGAATAAAAAAACTGTTTTTTATGATGTCACCACCCTTAAACCATGTAATCCTTTTAGCACTTCAAAAAAAGAACCATTTTTTAAAAAATGGTTCAAATAATCAATATTCCTGCAATTCCTTTTTCAAATCCTCAATATAACGTTCCTCAAATTTATCAACATTCATAAATTTACCTAAAAATGATCGTGATTCAAAATAAAACAATAAATACAATCTACAGCCGCCATTTTTTAATGGTGCAAACTGACCACACCACTGTCCTTGATAATTATCATTTTGAACATTATATTCAAGCTGAATATTTTTATGATAATCAGTTATTTTAATTTTAGTATTCCTACCTTGGCGATCATATTCTATATACTCATTATCACTGATTTTTTCCACTTTTGATAAATCACTACGCCAAGAACAGTCGCTCATATTAGTTACAGTTTCAAACACTTTTTCAACATTACTTTTAAAATCAACTGTCATCTCCACACGTTTCATTTTATCCCTCCAAAAATCATAGTTTATATTAACTTTATTATAACATACTTGCACCTTTAAAAGGGCTCACTATGATAAAAAGACTGTTGGATCCAACAGTCTTTTTATTATTTTTCTAATGCTTTTTTAGCAGTGTTGACAATTTCTGTGAATCCTTTTGGATCACAAATTGCAACTTCTGATAACATTTTACGGTTAATTTCAACGTTAGCTAATTTTAATCCGTGCATTAATTTAGAATATGAGATATTATTTAATCTTGCTGCTGCATTAATACGAGCAATCCATAATTTTCTCATATCTCTTTTTACTTGTCTTCTATCTCTATATGAATAAGCTAATGAATGCATCACTTGTTCATGTGCTGTTTTATATAATGTATGTTTAGAACCAAAATATCCTTTAGCTAATTTTAATACTTTTTTTCTTCTACGTCTTGTAGTAAATCCACCTTTTACTCTTGCCATTTATATATTCCTCCTATTTAAAACTATTTACATAATCTTGATTTAATTCTCTTATAATCAGAAGCATGTACTAGAGTTGCTTTAGCTAAATGTTTCTTTTGTTTATGAGTTTTGTTATGAGATAAGTGTGATACGTAAGCATGACTACGTTTTAATTTACCACTACCTGTTCTTTTTAAACGTTTTTTTAGACCACTATGTGATTTCATTTTTGGCATAATAAATTCCTCCTAAATTATTTTTTCTTTGGTGCAATTATTGCAGTTAAAGTTCTACCCTCAAGCTTAGCTGGTTTTTCAATCTGACCAACCTCAGCACACTCAGCTACGAAGTCATCAATAACTTTTTTACCAAGATCCATATGAGCTAATTGACGTCCTCTAAATCTAATTGCCACCTTAACCTTATTACCTTCTTCTAACCATTTTAACGTTCTCTTTAATTTTACATTCTTATCATGAACATCAATAGTTACAGATAATTGTGTTTCTTTTAATGCAACAACTTTTGAATTTCGTTTCATTTCTTTAGCTTTCTTTTGTTGTTCAAAGCGATATTTACCAAAGTCCATGATTCGACATACCGGCGGTTTTGCATTTGGTGCAACACACACTAGATCAAGACCTTCGTTATAAGCAATATCAATCGCTTGATTACGAGACTTCACTCCTAATTGATCACCATTTTGATCAATTACTAAAACTTCTTTGAAACGAATTTTCTCGTTTACCAACTCATCTGGTTGTTTTGGTTTTTTGTTATCAAATCTGCTAATAAAAGCCACCTCCATTTTAGTAGTTTAAATAAAAAGTGAGCACACTAAGTGCCCACACATATTGACAATAAGATAATTATCTTAGTGACATTTGCCTATCGATATCATCAATCAGGCGAGAAGCAGGCACTTCTTCTTTCCACTACTTTTCATTTTCTTGTATAGAATAGCATTTTAATTCAATAAAGTCAATAATATTTTAAAATTTATTCATCTTCTTTTATTTGTAAATATTTAAATGCCCCTATGACTGTAAATCCTAATAAAACCATAATTGTAAACATCCTATCACCATTATATTATATGTTCAATTATTCGTTTTATTCCTATTTATAAACTAAACATTTTTCAAAAACTTCCGGCATTGCTGCTTTAAACTCCATTTTTACCTTTGTATCAGGATGTACAAATGCAAATACATGACTGTGCAATCCCATCCTTTTCAACGGATTAGTTGCAGCACCATATTTTTTATCGCCAACGATACTATGTCCTAAATACTGCATATGTACTCTAATTTGATTTTTGCGTCCCGTATCTAAGAAAATTTCCAGCAGCGAATTATAACGAGACTCTTTTAAAACTTGATAATTAGTAATTGCTAGTTTCCCTTTTCTTTGATTCGAAACATAGACCATCTGTGTTTTACTTTCATCCAAATAATTTTTTATTTGACCTTTCTTTTTATCTAACTTACCTTCAACGATTGCCAAATAACCACGTTTATATACGATTTCATTCCAGTTGTTTTGCAGTTTATTTTTGATTATTTCGTTTTTAGCAAACATCAAAACACCTGATGTATCTTTATCTAAACGGTGAATGACAAATACTTTTGCCTTGTTATTTTTACTCTTCAAATATTCACCAACTAAATGATATGCGGTTTTCTCTTTTTCATTTCCACCAGCAATACTTAACAATCCCGAAGGCTTATTAATTACAATTAATTCATCATCTTCATAAAGAATATCTAAATTTATTTTTGAAAAACTACCTTTATCAACAACAATTTCATCACCTTTTTTTAATTGGTAATTAAATTGGCTCGTTACTATTCCATTTACTTTAACCTGCTTATATTTTAATAAATTTTTAGCACTCTTTCTATTATAATGATTCAACAAAAATTCAATTAATAAAATATCTTTTTCAATCAGATATTTATTCATTTATTTCTTCCGCCTTTACTGCCATTCCAGAAACTTGACATTCAATCATATTATTACCTAAATTAGTTGTCGTAAAGCGAACATTAACGATTGCTGTTGCATGTCTTCTCAAAGCATGCTCAACTATTATTGATGTTGCTTCTTGTCTCGTAATATCTAATAACTGTTCAATATTTGTATTATCGTCAGTTTCTAAAGCCTTATTCATCACTTTACTGCCAAATACAATTCCTAAATTTTTAGTTATCTTATAACCTGGTAAATAATCCATTGTACATATTTCAACCATCTTCATACAATTCTTTTCCCCTTATTTATATTTATTCAAAATCAGCTTATTTCATATCAATAATTCGATGAGTATTTAATAAAACTACTATCTCCTCCACTAAATAAATCACTAATGCCAGCCACCAAGGCAATATCCCTTTTACAGCCATTATCATCATCATAAAATTAATCAACAATCCAACAAATATATTTTCAAATGTAACTTCTTTTTGTTTTTTTGAAATCATAAATGTTTCAATAACTGTATTTAAATCCGAATTCATCAACATAATATCGCTATTTTCAATAACTCTTTTATCTTTTATACCGCCACGACTAATTCCTACATATGCTTTTTGCAACAAAGCAATATCTTTAGAGTTATCTCCAATATAAGCAACGGGACCATCTACTCCGGCTCTTTCCATAATTTCTAACTTTTCATCTACAGTTAAATTATTATGAATCTTATACTGATCATCTTCCAAATCAACTGGACCATCATTAAAAATAATCAAATCTAAATGTAATTTAGATAATTCAGAAAATAAATTCATCTCCTCTTCAGTTACTTCAACGCCATCAAAACGATCATAAATAACAGTTCGACAAGAGTTTAATGCATCTAATCCACTATTTTCTTTTATTACAATATTTTTTGAAAAAGCTTTAGCAACCCCTGATAATACCGCAAACGATGAAACTTGTTTGTAAGCAAATGAACCAGAAATAGTCAATAAAATCGTTCCTAAATAAATAAACTTAAAATTATTTTCTAGATCAATAAACGGGATGATCGTTGCACAAATTATTCCTGAAGCAACTAAAAAAACAGTATACACTTTACAAATCAGCTCCACTATTTTATGAGTTCTAGAAGAATTAACTGGTGCCATCATCGCAATTTCTAAGATCTTATTCATAGCACTATGATCATATGTATATAAAATTTTAATTCGTAAAGTTCCCGTAATATTGACACTACCGCTTTGAACCTCACTGCCAACCGTTACTTTTTCTAAAATATCATTCCCGTTGATAGCAAACATATCAATATCACTTTCACCAGAAATAACTTTTCCTCCAAGAGGAATTGTTTCTCCTGGCATAATAGTAATAATATCACCAATATCAATATCCTCTAAAGAAACCATTTCATACTCATTTTCTTTTATTTCCCGTCTTCCTAACTGAACCGGATTTATCTCATTATTTATTTTTCCCATCGTTAAACTGATAAGATGCAATAATAATCGCTCACCTATTTGAAAAATCAATGATACTATCAATGTTTCAACATAAGCTCCATATACCCAGCCAAATAAACAAGCTAAATTAATAGTTATATTTTCACTTAAAAAATGTTTAACCTTCAAATCTCTATAAGCTCTACGCAAAATATTTTCATTAAAAATAATCAATCCTACTAACCAGGCAAGATTTGTTATAATACTTGGATCATTTCTCGTTACTAACCCTAAAGCCAGTGCAACAAACAAAACAGCAATTTTAAACATTCTCTTTAAATATTTTTCTTGAAACAAATCTTGAGATTTAAACGGTTTTTTCCATTGTTCCACATCTATATTAGGATTAACTTTATCTACTAAACGATTTAATCTTACCAAAATATTTTTCTGACTAGTCGTTACCTTAAGTAATTTATTTGTAAAATCAAGAGTTACATTTTCATAATCCGAATAGCGGGAAATTACTTCCTCAATTTCTTTAGCTTCTTCTTCTGTTTCCAAATTAGTAAACATAAAGATGTATTCCATTTTACTTTCCGAAGCAACGAATTCACGCTTACGTGAATTGATTTCTTCTTTTAATACTAAATCAGGATAATTATTTTTCAAAACTTCATGAACATTATCTGGATTTTCACAATAAAAAGATATTCCTGTTTTACCAATCTTGATTCTTGAAACTTCTTCCATTCCGTTCAATAATAAACTTATTTCATTTAATTTATGATTATCATTTATATTATCAACATAGAAATTACGCGCCATAGTAATCTCCTTTCTAATTGATTTTTATTTTATCATATCTATTCTAAAAAGCCAAACCTATATGTTTATTCCATAAACATATTTTAAAATTCGGGGATAAAAAATTTCAAATTCATCTTCTGTTATCGCTTTAGGATAAGACATTAGATGAAAATATAAACGATGTTTCAAATTACGCACTGGCAAAACGCAATAATCATATTGATCATTTAAAACAAGTCCACATTTTTGATAAAATGCTACTCTCCGAATACTTTGTTCATCTTCAGGATACTCAACCTCTAAAATCACCATTGTATCGACCATTGCTATAAAGTGTTTCAACATTTTACTTCCTAAACCTTTTCCCTTATGATCACCATCAATAGCAAAATAATCAATAAAAACAAATTCATTACTAAGATAATAAGACAATATCCCGATCATTTTATTATTATCTATTAAAGTCAGTACTTTAAAGGCATCTTTTTTAAAAGTATCCTTCATATATTCATAATCCTTAATTTCTTTTCTTGGAAAATTATTTAAAATAATATTATAAAAATCATCAAAATCCTTTAATTCTAAATCTTTAAAGATCATCTTTTTATCCCTTTCCTTTTCATTAATACAAAATTTTCTTCAAATTCTTCTTTAGTACAAGAAAGATCAAATTCTTCACCATAAATCTTATAATTTATCTGCAGTTGACCACTATCCCTAATCACACAGTCATAAATATGCCCTTTAGTAAACAAATCACGCTGCTCTTTACCAATAACGATATTCATTGTTTTAATACAGCGACAAACTCGCCGCTTTCCTATATTTGCGATAGCAATCACCTCTTTTCTCTTTTATTATAGCATTTCTAAAACCAATAAAACAATAAACATAAAAAGTCTAGATGATCTAGACTTTTATCATAACTAATTTTTACTAAATTCTAACAGCTCTAAACCAGGGTTCTTTTCACTGGCCCAGCGTACACCCCAATCATTTGTAAACAACAATAAATATTGTCCTTTTAAATCTTGAACTTTTTTGGTATCACTAGATAAATTTAACGAATTTAGATCAAGGCTTGTTTTTACCCAGCGAATATATTGATAAGGTAAAGGCTGTTTAATGATCTCAACATTATATTCATTCTTTAAACGATGCTCTAATACTTCAAATTGTAGTACCCCAACTACACCAACGATGATTTCTTCCATTCCCCCGCCTAGTTCCGTAAAAATCTGAATTGCCCCTTCTTTAGCAATTTGCTCAACACCTTTTACAAACTGTTTTCTTTTCATCGTGTCTTTATTGCGAATCAGCGAAAAATGTTCAGGTGCAAATGTTGGTATTCCTTCAAACGCAAATTTTGCTTTACCCGTAGTAATCGTATCGCCAATAGAAAAGATTCCTGGATCAAAAATACCAATAATATCGCCGGCATAAGCCTCATCTACTTCCTGACGTTCATCGGCCATTAACTGTTTTGACTGATTCAATTTGATTTTGCGACCACCTTGATAATGATAAACTTCCATTCCCTTAGTAAACTTACCAGAACAAATTCTAAAAAATGCCATTCGATCACGATGTGCCTTATTCATATTAGCTTGAATCTTAAAAACAAAGGCACTAAAATCTTCACTAAATGGATCAATTATTTTTTCTCCCGTACTACGTGGCAATGGTGGCGTCGTCATTTCTAAGAAATGTTTTAAGAATGGTTCAATTCCAAAATTAGTTAAAGCTGAACCAAAACAAACTGGTGAAAGTTTCCCCTGACGAACCTTTTCTAAATCAAAATTATTACCAGCCATATCTAATAACTCAATATCTTCCTGCAATTTATTATATAACTCTTCATCTAATTCATTAACTAACTCCGGATCATCAAACTTCATCACTTTAGTATCTACTTCCTTACGTCCGCCATCAACCGGAATAAAGCGAATTACTTCTTTATCATTGCGTTCATAGACCCCTTTGAACTCTTTTCCCGAACCGATCGGCCAATTGATAGCACACGTATCAATTCCCAGTTCTTGTTCAATTTCTTCCATTAATTGATATGGATCCTGGGCTTCACGATCCATTTTATTAATAAAAGTAAAAATAGGAATATTACGCATCGTACATACCTTGAATAATTTACGTGTCTGATCTTCGACACCTTTACTAGCATCAATTACCATTACTGCACAGTCTGCTGCCATTAAAGTACGGTATGTATCTTCTGAAAAGTCCTGGTGTCCTGGAGTATCCAAAATATTGATACAAAAACCATCATATTCGAATTGTAATACTGATGATGTAACAGAAATTCCTCTTTGCTTTTCAATTTCCATCCAGTCACTAGTAGCATGTTTACTATTTTTTTTACCTTTAACACTACCAGCTTGTTGAATTGCCCCTCCATATAATAAGAATTTTTCTGTTAAGGTTGTTTTCCCTGCATCAGGATGGGAAATGATTGCAAATGTTCGTCTTTTTTCTACTTCTTTAATAAATTCACTCATCTTAATGTCTCCTTGCAAACTTAAATAATATAGATTAATCCTGATTTTGTCAACCTAAACTTAACTTTTGAAGCATAGTTTGGAAATAATGATCATCTATGCTACAATGAAACAAGTGAGGTGCAATATGTTTATAAGACAAGAAGAAACAAAAGATTATAAAATTGTACATTCCGTGATAAAAGAAGCCTTTAGTTGTGCTAAACACACAGATGGAAATGAGCATGATTTAGTAGATGCATTAAGAAACAGTAAAGCTTTTATCCCCGAATTGTCTTTAGTTGCTGAAATAAACGGAAAAATCGTCGGACATATAATGTTTACAAAGGCAAATATTGATAATTTTGTAGTTTTAGCGTTAGCTCCATTATCAGTTTTACCTGAATATCAAAAAAAAGGCGTTGGAACTGCGTTAATCAAAGAAGGGCATAAGATTGCTAAAGAATTAGGCTATGGATATTCAATCGTATTAGGCAGTGAGAAATATTATCCTAAACTAGGCTATTTACCAGCAGACAGTTTTAATATAAGACCATCTTTTGATGTACCAGAAGAAAATTTTATGGTTTATAAAATAAACAAAGATGCTTTTAATATTCATGGAATTGTCAAATACGCAAAAGAATTTGGAATTTAAAAGTATATTATTCTTTATAAATTATTAAATCGAGTTATTTGCTTCGGATATTTTTCTGGAGTTATACTCGTATTTTTTTTAAACACTTGAATAAAGTAACTTTCAGATGAATATCCAAGTGTATATGCAATTTCTTTAATAGATAATTTGTTTTGAATTAAATATGTTTTTGCTAGTTCAACTTTTTGTTGATTAATATAATGATTAATTGATTCTTTTGTGTCTGATTTGAAAATTCGACACAAATATTCTTTAGAAATATTAATGTTATTAGCTAAATCATTTAAAGTTATATGATCATGAAGATGAGAGTTTATGTATTTTATTGCACTAATTGTATAATTTGAATATTGTTTTATATTTTTTTGATATACCATATATGTAAATTTATATAATAGCTGCATCATAAATTCATCAAAATCATCAAAATCATTTATTTTAAAAATATTTCTCATCTCTTGATCACTAAAATCAAAAGCCAAATTTTCACTTACACCTGCATCAATAACAGCTCGACACAAAATTGCAATAAATCCAATTGCAATAATTTTTTTCTGTTCATTTTTATTATTAGATAATTTTCCAAAGTAAATGTTATTTAAATCTATATCTGAAAATATTTTTTTTATTTTCTCGATATTACCACTTTTTACAATTTCCAATAGTTGCAGCTCATATTGATATGGAATTCTTTCTACATTATATTCTTGTTTCAAATATGCAAAATCACTTTTTTCAACATCTAAAATTATAATATTTTCAAATTTATTCATAGCGCCTACCTCTTATCAATATTTTAACATTTATATCAATATATTGATATAAGTAATTAATTAAAATCGTTAAAATAAACTTGCTTTAGGACATTGTATAAAAGAAATAGAGCTGATTCCTATCGCTCAATTAACGAGCTATTAAATGGCAACAGATTTAAAAACTGGAACAGCAGATACACCGGCTGACCAAAATAACGTAACTCATTATCAAGTTATTATTCCCCATTCAAAATATCATAGAATTTATTAATTTTATATCTTCTTTTCCAATAAGATAGATCCGTTATTTTAATTATTAGAATCGTTAGGAGATGAAAAAATGGTCAATTTACTAATTGTTGAAGATGATGAAAATATTCTTTTACTGACATATTTAAATTTAAAAAATGAATATCATATTTTTACTGCAAAAAATGGCAAAGAAGCATTAAATATCATTTATAATAAAAAAATAGATCTAATGATTACAGATATCATGATGCCTCAGATGAATGGATATGAACTAGTAGAAACAATACGACAAGACGGTTTTAATTTTCCAGTTATATTTTTAACTGCCAAAAATTCTTTTGATGATAAGCGAAAAGGTTTTTCGTTAGAAATCGATGATTATTTAACAAAACCATTTCATTTTGAAGAACTAAGATGGCATATTCGTTCTTTATTAAGACGCTGCCAAATAAATACAAGTAAACAGATTGTAATTGGAGATATTATTATTGATGAAAAAACATATACTATTCAAAAAGAAGATAATATAATCTCACTATCAAAAAAAGAATTTCAATTATTATATAAATTATTATCATATCCAAATATGATTTTCACAAAAAATCAGTTACTTGATGAAATTTGGGGATATGACAGCGAATCAAGTGAAGATACTATTAAAACCCATATTAATAAGCTTAGACAAAAATGTGCTTCTTTTACACAATTTAAAATCTCAACTGTTCGAGGACTAGGTTATAAAGGAGAAATAATAGATGAAGGATAAAAAATTTCGTAATTATTTGATTATTGGTAGTATTTTAGTTGTCGTACTATCAGTTTGCAGTTATGCATTAATCGAATTTATTACCAATGTAATCTTTATGTATAATCCTGAGTACGATCCAATAAGTGCAATTGGTATGATCGTCCCTATGGGAACGATTATTTGCATATGTATTTCTCTCTTTTCTAAAAAGATATATAAATATGTCCATAAACTTATAGATGGATTAGAACAAGTATCTAAAGGAAATTACAATATACAATTGGATATAAATAAGTCAGGGCCTTTTAGTGAAGTGTATGATAACTTTAATAAAATGGTAAATGAATTAAATAACATTTGTTACATGAACGAAGATTTCATCAATAACTTCTCTCATGAATTTAAGACCCCTATTGTTTCTATTAATGGTTTTGCAGAATTACTATTAAATACTGATTGTTCCAAAGAAATACAAAAAAAATATTTAACTATTATTTATAATGAATCTAAAAGACTGTCAGATTTATCTCAAAACACTCTATTATTATCAAAATTAGAAAGTACAGGTATTTTAACTGACAAAGAAGAATATAAACTGGATGAACAAATCAAGCAATGTATGATCTTGCTTTATTATCAAGCAGAATTAAAGAACATTAGTGTTGAATTGAATTTAAAACAATATTATTTTTTTGGTAATAAAGAGCTAATAAATCATATTTGGATCAATATTATATCTAATGCTATCAAATATACAAATAAAAATGGAAAGATAATAATTGATATGAGTAAAACTGATGATAATGTCTTAGTTACCATAAAGGATACCGGAATTGGAATGTCTCAAAATGAGATATCACGTATTTTTGATAAATTCTATCAAGCTGATTCATCTCATTCTAATAAAGGACTTGGTCTAGGTTTATCTATTACAAAAAAAATAGTAGAACTTCACAAAGGAAAAATAGAAGTATCTTCTATATTAGGAAAAGGTACTACTTTTAAAATATGGCTTCCTTTAATATAAATAAAAAATACTACATTATAAATTTTGATTAGCTCTCTACAAAATAAATAGAAATATCAGGTGCTTTGTCAATTGACAAAGCATCTTTTATCATGCTTGTAAATAATTTATAATTTCATTATAAAATTGTACATAATATTTTTCATATGTTTGTTTTCCTTGATAAAATATTGAGTCGATTCTTCAGCCATGTTTAAAACTACTGAACGTACCTTTATCAGTGTCAAATCATTGAATCGTTTTTATAATCTTTTGTCATTGTAGAAAATCATATAAGCATCAATAATTGCCTTTAATTCTTTGTAAAAATAAAATTTTTTCAAATAAGACATTTTACTTTTAATGATTTCCAAAGAAACTCCAATTGGTCTATTGTCGATACATCAATCAGTTGCTGATATCCTATTTCAATAATCTAAAACTGCTTGTAAATTTTTCTCAATTATATATTTATTTTTTCATTCTACAAGAAAAGATCCCTCTTTTCATAAACAACTATATTTTAGTTAATTTACACAAAGAATTTCACGGTTTTGGACAACTCAAAACTATGCAAAGCCCCATTTTATGGGGCTTTTGTAGTATTCAGATTTTTTAGAATTTCGAAAATTTTTATGAGTAAGATGCACGTAAGAAGCTAGTAATATGCAAAATTAACCAGCACAATTCTTAAATAAGAAGCAAAATGATGTTGCATAAAATAATGATGAATGGATAAAATAAGAAATGTCAATAACATTGACACTTTCGATATTTTATAGTATATTATAAATGAAAAAGGAACTACCGATAAGCGGTTGTTCCAATGAAAAAAGTTATATGAAAATAACCGTATCAGTGGAATGGGCGGTTATTTTCTTTTGGAAATCTTTATAATTAAAGAGATTAATGCAATAAGCATTATAACAAATTGGAATAAACCCTCATATGTTATCATTAGCACCTCCGGCAGCTTGTATTTCTCATAAGAGATTACTGTTCGAAGACGCTGCCATTTCTACGAAAGACTATGAAATGGATCAACCGCCTACCGTTATAAGTAGTTCAACGAGATTATATCATAAGCACTTATATATTTATACAAGTTTTTGCAAAAGAAAATACAATTTTGTCTATAAAATAAAGTTCCTATCTTTGGTGATAGGAACTCATGTTTTTATAATGAAATGTTTGTTGGATATGATTTTCATATTCAAGTATAATTTTGGGATAAAC
>NZ_JMLH01000061.1 GCF_000686665.1 Thomasclavelia saccharogumia DSM 17460
TAAAACACTAACATGGACAACAAGTAACAGCAGTGTGGCAACAGTAAGCAGTACTGGAAAGATTACAGCTAAAAGTGCAGGAACAGCAACGATTACTGTAAAAACAAGTAATGGAAAAACAGCAAGCTGTAGAGTAACGGTTTCTAAGCCATCAGTCACATATCAAACTCATATTGAAGATATCGGCTGGCAGGACTGGCAAAGTGATGGTGTTACTTCGGGAACAGAAGGACAATCAAAAAGATTAGAAGCAATTAGAATAAATATTACTAATAATATTGATGGTATTAGATATCGCACTCATATTCAAGATATTGGCTGGCAGGATTGGCAAAGTAATGGTACATTATCAGGAACAAGTGGACAATCAAAGAGATTGGAAGCAATCCAGATAAGATTGACCGGAGACATGGAAAAGTATTATGATATCTATTATCGAGTACATGCCCAGGAATTTGGCTGGTTGGATTGGGCCAAGAATGGAGAGTCAGCAGCAGGAACAGCAGGATATAGTTACCGCTTAGAAGCGATAGAAATAAAACTGGTAGAAAAAGATGGAAAAGCACCAGGAGAAACAAGGCAACCATTTGTACAGCACTATGTAAGTTATAGTACACATGTACAAGATATCGGTTGGCAGGAAGCAAAATATGATGGAGAAATATCAGGAACAAGCGGTCAATCAAAGAGACTCGAAGGAATAACAATAGCGTTAGAAAACCCAAATTATCCAGGATCGATACAATATCGAAGCCATGTACAAGATATTGGCTGGCAGGGCTGGCAAAGCAATGGAACGATATCAGGAACAAGTGGACAATCAAAGAGATTGGAAGCAGTCCAGATAAGATTGACTGGAGAAATGGCCAATAAATATGATATTTATTATCGAGTACATGTACAGGATTATGACTGGCTAGGCTGGGCCAAGAATGGAGAATCAGCAGGAACAGAAGGTCTATCAAAGAGATTAGAAGCGATTCAAATTGTATTGGTGGAAAAAGGTGGTCAAGCACCAGGAAGTACAGAAAAAAGTTTTATAATAAAATAAAAGCAGATGACAAGTAATCAACTTGTCATCTTTTTGTGTATTATATAGTAATAAATCATTTAATTTTAAAGTATAATAAAGAATCGAATAATTTAAAAATAGATAAATAAAGTGTATTTAAAATATATCAATGTTTTTGAAAACATTGATATTAGTTTTATAATAGAAAAAAATTAATTATCTGAGTTATTATTGTGAAAAAGGATAGAGGATTATTTAATTTATAAAAATACAATATTAAATATTTTTCATATATGGTATATGATAAAATGATAATAGGAGGTGAAAAATGAAAAAATTATTGAGTATAGTTATAACACTTGTATTAATTTTTACTACTATAGTTAGTAATATTTATGCTCTTGAATCAGATTCAAAAGATAATGATAGTGTTGTAACAGAAGAGCAGGAAACTGAGTCTGAAAAAGAATATGATAATGAGATAGAATCTCAAGGTGTAAAAGAAAATATTGAAAATTCTAATGAACAAGATAGTATTTTACCAAGGATTTTATATTCAACACACGTGCAAGATATAGGCTGGCAGACATATGTTGAAGCTGGGAATGTAGCAGGAACAAGTGGGAAGTCTAAAAGATTAGAGGCTATTAAAATAAAATTAGATTTAGGTAGTTTATCTGGTGGTATTAGTTATTCAACACATATCCAAAACATTGGTTGGAGTAATTATGCAAGTAATGATGTAACTAGTGGAACAATAGGAAAAAGCCTTCGACTTGAAGCAATCAAAATTAGACTAACTGGAGAAATAAGTAATTATTATGATATATATTATCGGGTTCATATTCAAAATTATGGCTGGTTAGATTGGGCATGTAATGGTAAAGCAGCTGGTAGTCAAACATATGCTTATCGTATGGAAGCAATTGAAATACAACTTGTAAAAAAAGGAGATAATCCACCTGGATCTACAAATATCTCGTTTAGATCACCAGGTAAAATTTATTATTCAACACATGTGGAAAATTTGGGTTGGTTAAAAAACGTTGGTGATGGGGCTACTTCAGGGACTATTGGAAAATCAAAAAGAGTAGAAGGTATAAAAGTAAATATATCTGATTTACCATATGAGGGAAATGTTGAGTACAGTAGTCACATCCAAAATATTGGGTGGCAAGATTATAGAAGCAATGAAACTCTAAGTGGCACAGTTGGCCAAAAGTTAAGATTAGAAGCCGTTAAAATAAGACTTGCTGGTGAAATTGCTAATTATTATGACGTATATTATCGTGTTCATGTTCAAGAATTAGGCTGGTTAGATTGGGCTAAAAATGATGAAAAAGCAGGAACAGAGACATTTAGTTATAGAATAGAAGCAATAGAGATAAAGTTAATAGAAAAAAATAATCCTGCTCCAGGTAATACTAGTCGTCCATTTGTTGGGATGGGAAATGTTAATTACATTTCTTATGTCCAGGATTATGGTTGGATGGATTTAAAAACAAATGGAAGTACAAGTGGTACAGTAGGACAAGAAAGAAGAATAGAAGCGTTAAAAATCAGCTTAGGTGAAAATGAATATAATGGTAATATTCAATATAGCAGTCATATTCAAGATTATGGCTGGTTAGACTATGTTTCTGATGGAGAAATTTGTGGAATTACTGAAAGTTCAAAAAGGATAGAAGCAGTAAAAATTAGATTAACTGGAGAAATTTCTAATTATTATGATATATATTATCGTGTTCATGTTCAAGAGTTAGGCTGGTTAGATTGGGCTAAAAATGATCAAATTGCTGGTACTGTTGGTGGAAGTTTTAGAGTAGAAGCAATCGAATTGAAATTGTGTCCTAAGGGTGTTAGTATTTTAAATAACGGTGTGAGAAGATCAGTTTCGTTTATAGAAAAAAATGGATATAAAATATGTTATGATGCAAATGGAAGATTATATGAAGATGCAGAAGGTTTATTGGGTGTACGTTCTTCTTACGTGTTAAGAGTTAATAAAGGAAGTAATGTTGTAACAGTATTAACTCAAGATGGAACTGGTGAATATACTATAGCATTCAAAAGATTTGTCTGTTCTGTTGGTAATGATACTCCTATAGGAACATTTTATACGCCGGCAAAATATCGTTGGAGAGAGTTGGTGGGCCCAAGTTATGGGCAATATTCAACAAGAATTGTAGGTAGTATATTGTTTCATTCAGTACCGTATAATAAGATGAACATATATACTTTGTCACCTAGAATGTATAATCAGCTTGGAACAACGTGTTCACATGGTTGTGTAAGATTAACATGTGGAGATGCTAAATGGATCTATGATAACTGTGTTCTTGGTACAAGAGTTGATATTATTGTGGGTGGAAGTGATCCATTGAGTAAACCGAGTGCTCAAAAATTACCACTTAATCAGACTTGGGATCCTACAGACCCAAATATTTAAAAAAATATAATTGTTCATGATGAATTGACAATTGTTTTTTAAACTAAAATATTTATAATAATAAAGATATCGAACAAGTGATTGTATTTTACTTGTTCTTTATTTTTATAAAAAGTAAATGTTAATTTGAAAGATTATATCTCATTATTTATAATTCAATATCAAATAGATGTAACCAAACGATAAAAGATAGAAATAATTAGGATAATAGGGTATAATTGTTCTATGAATGTTGAGGTGAGATTATGAATAGAAAAATAATGCCATTTATGTTATTTGCAATAGAAATAGTGATGTATTATTTTATCTGTTTATATTTTAATATGGACAATGATTTGATCATTGGTTCAGGAACATTATATTTTTTATTCTTATTTATCTACGGACATTATTCTTTAAATACTTGTTTGATATGGAATGAAATCAAACAACTTGTTAAATCTAGCTTTTGTTTTTACATAGCTTTACTGGTATTAGTACCTAAATCAACAGGATATGAAAGAAGAATGCATTTAACCTTGATGGTTATTTCAATGTTTTTGATTAGTTTGTTAGCTTCGAGATTTTTAAGAATAGCCTTTAGAGAACAGTTTGCACGAAGAACATTAGTTATTGGTACAGGATATGAAGCGGCTAGATTGGGTAAAATATCTAATAATAATCGCTTTGCTTTAACAGATGTTAAAGGATATGTAGATGTAAATAAAACTGATGAATTATATGGCTTTAAACAAGATAATACGATTAAGCATAGTCATGTTTATGACTATAGTAAAATAGATGAAGCTATTGATAATTTAAAAATAGAACAGATAATTATTGCTTTACCAGAAGCAAATCAGCAAGTATTAGATAAAGTAATGAGTGATATCTATGGTAAAGTAGAAGCTGTTAAATACTTGCCAAATGTAAATGGAACAATGACTTTTTCATCAGAAGTTCAAGATTTTGATGGGCAATTATTAATTGCCACATCAAATGATAAAATGTCTTTATTAGATCGAATTTTTAAACGCTTTATTGATATTATAGTAGGAATAGTTGGTGTTATTATGTTATTGCCACTGATGGCATTTGTTAAATATAAATACATAAAAAGTGGAGATAATGATAATATAATGTTTTCACAAGAAAGAATTGGTAAAAATGGTAAATTAATAAAGATATATAAATTTAGATCAATGATTCCAAACGCTGAAGATGCGTTGGAAAAAATGATGGCAGAAGACCCAAAGATCAAAGAAGAATATTTGACCAATAAGAAATTGAAAAATGATCCTAGAATTACTGAAGTAGGTCATTTTTTAAGAAAAACATCTTTAGATGAATGGCCACAATTCATAAATGTATTAAAAGGTGAAATGAGTTTTATAGGGCCTAGGCCATATCTTCCTCGTGAAAAAGAGGATATGGGACAATACTATGATTCAATTATTCAGCTTAAACCAGGTATTACGGGGATGTGGCAAGCTAATGGTAGAAGTGATGTGGAATTTAGTTATAGATGTAAATTAGATGACTATTATTATCATAATTGGTCTATTTGGTTAGATTTTACAATCATATATAAAACTGTTAAAAGTGTAGTATATGGAAAAGGGTCACTTTAATAGTTTATAGGTAAAATCAAATATTAATATTAAAGTGATGATATTAATAAGCAGCTAAAGGCAAATCATTGTGAAAATAATTGATAAATACTATAATAAAGAAATTAATTTATAGGATGGTGAAAAATCATGAAAAATATAACTATTGTAGGAACTGGGTATGTAGGACTATCATTAGCTGTGTTACTTGCACAAAATAATGCGGTTGTAGCATTAGATATTATTAAAGAAAAAATTGATATGATTAATAATCGTATATCACCTATTAAAGATAAAGAAATTGAAAAGTATTTTAAAACAAAAGATTTAAATTTAAAGGCTACTCTTGATAAAGAAGTTGCTTTGAAAAAAGCAGAGTATGTAGTAATCAGTACACCAACTAATTATGATGAAAAAAAGAATTATTTTGACACTTCTTCTGTAGAAAAAACAATTGAATCGGTGTTAGAAATTAATCCTAATGTAGTAATAATTATTAAATCGACGGTACCAGTAGGGTATACCGAAGATATAAAGAAAAAATATGAGATAGATAATGTTATATTTTCACCAGAATTTTTAAGAGAAGGAAAAGCATTATATGATAATTTATATCCTTCTAGAATAGTAGTAGGTGAAAGAAGTGAAAGAGCTAAAACATTTGCAAATCTACTAAAAGAGGGAGCAATTAAAAAGGATGTTCCAATGTTGTTTACAGGAAATACAGAAGCAGAGGCAATTAAATTATTTGCAAATACATATCTTGCAATGAGAGTATCATATTTCAATGAACTTGATACTTATGCTGAAGTAAGAGGGTTGAATACGAAAGATATTATTGAAGGAGTAGGATTAGATCCAAGAATAGGAAAACATTATAACAATCCATCATTTGGATATGGGGGATATTGTCTTCCTAAAGATACAAAACAATTAAAAGCAAATTATAGAGATGTGCCAGAAAATTTAATTAGTGCTATTGTGGAAAGTAATAGGACAAGAAAGGATCATATTGCGCAGATGATAATTGATAGAAAACCTGATGTTGTAGGAATTTATCGTTTAACAATGAAAGTAGGTAGTGATAATTACAGAGCTTCATCAATTCAAGGAATTATGAAGAGAATAAAGGCTAAGGGAGTAGAAGTAGTAGTATATGAACCAACATATAAAGAAAAATTTTTTAATAACAGTAAAGTAATTGATGATATAGAATACTTTAAAAAAATGAGCAATGTGATTGTAGCAAATAGAATGAGTGCTGAAATAGAAGATGTTAAAGAAAAAGTATACACAAGAGATTTATATGAAAGGGACTAAACAAAAATATGCCAAAAGTAAGTATAATAATGCCTAACCATAATGGTGAAAGATATATCAAGGATTCAATTCAAAGTGTTTTGGATCAAACATTTGTTGATTTTGAATTAATTATTATAGATGATTTTTCAAGCGATAATTCTAGACAAATTATTGATTCATTTAGCGATAAAAGAATAATTAAATATTACTCCAACAAAAATAGACATGTTGCCTATACAGTTAATATTGGCTTTGCTATGGCTACAGGTGACTATATAGCACGAATAGATAGTGATGATCAATGGGCAAGAGAAAAATTAGAAAAACAAGTTGCATTTATGAATGCTAATATTGAATATGGTGCTTGTTTTACAAGGGTTCATATCATAGATGATGATGGAAATCAAACAGATGAAAAAAGTATATATGATTTGTTTACGTTAGAAGAAAATAAAGGACAAAAAGAATGGCTGCATTATTTTTTTGAAAATGGAAATTGTCTATGTAATCCCTCTGTTTTGATGAGAAAATCAGCATTAGAGCAAATAGGGAAGTATTATAATATATCTTATGTACCAGCTCAAGATTTTGAGTTATGGACACGAATGTTGAGGAAGTTTCCAATACATATATTAGATGAAAAATTAACATATTATCGTTGGACTGATTCGGAGAGTAAAATTAGTGGTAATGATTTAAGTAGCGAAATTGCTTTTTTTAATGTACATACTATGATTAAAAGAAACTTTTTTAATGATATGACAGATGAAGAATTTATTAATTTTTTTGGTGAAGATTTTGTTAATTATAATTCAAAAACGAGTCTTGAACTTGAAATAGAAAAAGCATATCTACTTTTAAATTCTGTTAAGTCAACAAATATGAGATGGTTAGGTTTAGAAGCGTTTGAGATATTATTACATAAAGAAGGGGCATTAGAACTTTTGGAAAAAAACTATAACTTTAATTTATGTGAATATTATAAATTGTACAGGAATTCTAGTTTATATGATACAGTGGTAAAAAAGACTTTAGAAAATTTAGAAACTGAAAAAAGAGGATTAGAAATAAAAATTAAAGAAAATAAAGAATATCTTGATTTTTATAAAACTGAAATCGAAAAAATAAACTTAGAATTAAAGAAAATTTTAAATTCATCTTCTTGGAGATTAACTGAACCATTAAGAAAGTTTATAAAAATTTTTCATAAATAGTTTAGATAATTAAAATAGTTAGTAAGAGCTATCAGAAGATAGCTCTTACTAGTATGAAATATAATAGTGTTTTTAAGACTAATTTATGATATTATAATGAATGAAAATCGGTGTTTTATTTATTATGATAATCTTGTTGTATGTAAAGTTGACAATTTGGTGAAAAATACAGTAAAATTCAATCTTGAAAATGGGAATAATATATTTATATTAAAAAGGTGGATAATATGGAAAATATACAAAATGCAATAGAAGTTAGAAATATGAGTAAAGATTTTAAACTTGTTTTTGATAAGCCAACTACATTAAAAGAACGATTAGTTTTTTGGAATAGAGAAAAACCTAAATGGCATCATGTTTTAAAAAATATTAATTTAGATATAAAAAAAGGTGATACGGTGGCTTTAGTAGGAACAAACGGTAGTGGTAAATCTACATTATTAAAATTGATGACAAAAATACTCTATCCTACAAAAGGAACATTAGAAACATCAGGTAAATTAACATCTTTATTAGAACTGGGTGCTGGATTTCATCCTGATTTTACTGGAAGAGAAAATATATATTTTAATGCATCTATTTTTGGATTAACTAGAGCAGATATAGAAAAAAGAATTGATGACATTATTGAATTTTCTGAATTAGGAAGTTTTATTGATAATCCCGTAAGAACATATTCATCAGGGATGTATATGCGTTTAGCTTTTTCGGTTGCCATTAATGTAGACGCTGAAATATTATTAATTGATGAAATCTTAGCAGTAGGAGATCAACATTTTCAAGATAAATGTTTTGCTAAATTAAAAGAGTTAAGAGATAGTGATAAAACAATCGTGATTGTTTCTCATAGTTTAGATATGATTAGAAAATTATGTACACGAGCAATTTGGATTTATAAGGGTGAAATAAAAGCAGATGGGGTACCTAATTTAGTAATTGATCAATATTTAGATCAGGTTGTAAAAGATCATGCAAGTCAAGTTAAAGATTATCAACCTGAGACTATTAATTGTATTTTAACAGTTGAAACACCGATTGAAGGAGAAGTAAAGGATAACAGTAGTAATATAGTTGTATCTGGTTGGGAAGTAAGTAACACATTTAATACAAATGTTGATATTTATTTAGATAATAAGTATATTGGTAGAGCCAAGAGACATAAACGAAATGATGTTTTAATGCATTATCAAGAAGCTAATGGAGGAGCTAGTATGAATGCTAATGCTGGTTGGGAAATTAATGTCTCAACAGAAGGTATTGTGGGGAGTCATGAACTTTGTGTAAAAGTGAGTGATGGAGTAAATATAATTGCAAATAAGAGTATACATGTAAGTTTTAAGGATAAGAGTAGGTAATATTATGAAGCTAATAACAAATTTATATCAATATCGAGAATTATTAAAATCTAATATTAAAAAAGAAATAAGAGGTAAGTATAAAGGTTCTATTTTAGGAGTATTATGGTCATTTTTAAATCCATTATTAATGGTCATGGTTTATTTTTTAGTATTTCCATTCTTATTTAGAAATACAGTTGATAATTATTTAATTTACTTAGTGCTTGGAGTTATACCATGGAATTTTTTTACTACTACTATGAATCAAGGAATTATGACGATCAGGGTAAATGAAGGAATTATTAAAAAAGTCTATTTTCCTAGAGAAATATTACCAATTTCTGTAGCCACTAGTGGATTAGTTAATTTCTTTATTTCATCAATAATAATGTTGTTATTTTGTATTTTTGGTGGAGTAGGAATTTCATGGCATTTAGTACTATTCCCAATATTTGCTATTATACAATATTTTATAACAATGGGTTTAGTTTTAGGACTAAGTGCCATAAATGTCTATATTAAGGATACCGAATATATAGTTCAATTTTTTGTCAATATGCTTTTTTATGGAACACCAATTTTGTATGATTTAAGTACTTTTAAAAATTTTCCTGCTACATTAATGAATATAATCAATTTAAATCCATTTAAACACTTAATGGTTATATATCGTGATTTATTTATGTATCATCATATACCTGATACAGGAGCTGTATTATACGTTATTGGATTTGCAATAGTCTGTTTTTTAGGTGGACTAGCAATATTTAGAAAATTAGAAAAAGGTTTTGCTGAGGAGGTATAAAATGACTGGAGCTTCTACAGACAAACCAATAACGTTTGTTAAGGAAGAAATTACTGGTATTAAGGTTCAATACTTAAAAGTAATTTTTACTAATGTAAAGGATAATGATAAATTTATTGTTACAACTGATATTGGAAAAATAGAATTTAATGAAAAAATAATTTCTGATGAGGGTGATATGCAAATTGAATTCGCTATTCCTAAAAATAGCAGACAAATTATAATAAAATATGAAAGAGAAGAAAAAATATCAGAAATATATAAATTAGATATTTCTGTACGATTTAAATTTAAAATCTTATTGAGAAAGATTTTCTCTATTTTTAAAAGATCAGTTATAGTATTTGGACGTGGAATGAGATTTTTATGGCGTGAGCATCATATGGTTGTTCCACCTGCGTTATGGAAAAAATATATTTTAAAATTTGTTCGACGAGTAAAGGAAAGAGGAGAAATATTATGGAATCCATTTATACAGGATGATTATCACAAATGGATTTCTATATTTGAAGATAATACTGAGATAAAAAAATTGAAGTATAATCCTTTAATGTCTATTCTTATACCTGTTTATAATGTTAAAAGACAATATTTAAGTGAATGTTTGGATTCAATTTTAAATCAAACATATCAAAATTTTGAAGTATGTATAGTTGATGATTGTTCTACAAACCAAGAGACAATAAAGGTATTAAAAGAATATAGTTCAAAAGACAATAGAATTAAAATAATGAGAAGAGCAGAAAACGGACATATATCACGTGCGACAAATGATGCATTAGATATGGCAAGCGGTGAATTTATTTGTTTAGTTGATAATGATGATACTCTCGCACCTAATGCTTTATATGAAAATGTGTTACTATTGAATGAGCATAATAATGCTGATTTTATTTACAGTGATGAAGATAAGTTAGATGTTCATGGTTCAAGATGTGAACCACATTTTAAATCAGATTTTGCTCCTGATACTTTATTAGGTATAAATTATATATGTCATTTTTCGGTTTTAAGAACTTCTTTAGTTAAGGAGATTGGTGGTTTTAGAGTAGGTTTTGAAGGTGTTCAAGATCATGATTTATTTTTAAGAATAACAGAAAAAACTAAAAATATTTATCATATTCCCAAAATACTTTATCATTGGAGAATGATCCCAGGTTCTACGGCTGTAACAATAGATAATAAGGGTTATGCTGTAGAAAAAGGAATTAATGCTATAAAAGAGGCTCTAGAAAGAAGAAATGTACAAGGAGCAAAAGTGAAAAGCATTAATAATAGTACTGTTTATAAAGTAGAATATAATTATGAAAAAGAGCCAAGTGTGTCTATAATTATTCCAATGAGAGATTTTGCTGAAATAACAGAAGTTTGTTTAAAATCAGTTTTTGAATTAACAAATTATAAAAATTACGAAGTTGTTTTAGTTGATAACAATAGTGAGAAACAAGAGTCCTTTGAATTGTTTGAAAAGTATAAAAAACAACAAAAGAATTTTAGAATAGTAAAAGCTGATATGGAATTCAACTATTCTGCAATAAATAATTTAGCAGTAAATACATGTGATACAGATGTTATTGTTTTACTAAATAATGATACAGAGATAATTACTCCTGAATGGTTAAAAATAATGGTTGGTTATGCTATTCAATCACATATTGGAGCAGTAGGACCAAAACTATTATATCCAGATATGACAATTCAGCATGGTGGAGTTTTATTAGGCTTAGGCGGTGCAGTTGCTGCTCATGCATTTATTAGTCATCCTCGTGATGATGATGGTGTTTATGGTAGATTAAAAATTCCTTATAATTATTCAGCAGTAACTGCAGCGTGTTTGGCAGTAGAAAGAAAAAAATATGATCAAGTTAACGGATTGAACGAAGAACTAAAAGTTGCTTATAATGATATTGATTTTAATTTAAAATTATTAACTGCAGGATATTATAACTTATTTATTCCACAAGTAGAATTGATTCATTATGAATCAAAAAGTCGAGGGCTTGATTCTACTAGCGAAAAATACAAACAATTTATTACAGAAAACAATTATATGTACGAAAAATGGAGTAGATATATAGAAGATGATCCATACTATAATAAAAACTTTAGCAAAATGGGAGTATACATGTTAGATAGAAGTAAAGAAGGAGGGATAAAATAGTGTTAAGATACAGAATTGAGGAATGTGAAGTGTGTGGGGTATTGAATCCAACATTGGTAATAAGAGGATGGGTTGAAAATGCTGCAAATGAAATAATTATTAAGGGGAATGATAACGAAGTTATAGAAAAAAAAATTGAAAAATATAGATCCCGAATAAGTACCTTTAACTATAAAATTTCTTTAGGTAAATCGCAAAGATATGATATATATTTTCAATGTGATACAGAATTAGTGAAGGTAACAAGTATTTTATCTACAAGTATGCGTAGAGTAAAACAAAAATTAAAACCTCAAGGTAATTATAAAAGTAGAGCATTAGCTAGATTGCAAAAGGTTAGTACAAAAGGAAGTGTAAAGGATCCATTAAAAGAAGAACAAAAGAAATATTGCAAAGGAACAGCTAATCCCAAAGATATTGATAAATATATGCTTTGGTTAAACGGAAATACAGATTTTTGCGATAAAGATTCTTTTGAATATAATCCTAAAATTTCAATAGTAATGCCTGTTTATAATGTTCCTGGAAAATATCTGGCTTTATGTTTAGATTCAATTCTTAATCAAACATATCAAAATTTTGAAATTTGTATCGCTGATGATTGTTCAAAAAAAGAAGATACAATAGAAACGTTAAAATACTATATGAATAAAGACGAAAGAATTAAAGTTGTATTTAGAACTGAAAACGGACATATATCAAGAGCAACTAATTCAGCTTTAGAAATTGCAACAGGGGAATTTATTGGACTTATGGATAACGATGATAAATTGGAAGTACATGCATTAAGTGAAGTTGTAAAAGCATTAAACGAAAATAAAGATATTGATTTTATCTATAGTGATGAAGATAAAATAGATATGGATGAAGTTCGCAGTGATCCACATTTTAAGTCAGATTTTGCTTTAGATACATTATATGGAGGAAATTATATTTGTCATTTTTCTGTAATAAGAAAATCTATAGTAGATAAAATTGGTGGTTTTAGAGTTGGTTATGAAGGAGCACAAGACTTTGATTTATTTTTAAGAATAACTAATGAAACTAGTAAGATTCATCATATCCCTAAAATTCTTTATCATTGGAGAATGATCCCAGGTTCTACGGCAGTTGGTGGAGATGGAGCAAAAAATTATGCAGCTTTAGCTGGAAAAAAAGCATTAGAAGATTATTTTTTGAAAAAGAATATTTTTGTTAATATTGATAATTTTATTAGTACTCATTATTTTGTTGAGTACTTATTCGATAAGGAGCCAAAGGTTGAAATAATTATATATAATTATAATGAAGAAAGTCAAATTCTAAAATCTATTGAACAGATGACAGCTTATAAAAATTATAGTATTACTTGTATCGATGATGATGTAAAGAAAATAAATGAAATTGTAGAAAAATCGCTAGCTGAATTTATAGTGTTTATGGATAATAAGTGTGATATTTTAACAATTGATTGGCTTGATTTATTAGTAGGTTATGCAGGTCAAGAAAATATCGGGGTTGCTGGTGCAAAAATTATGGATGATTCATTAATTGTAAGAGAAAGCGGGATTATTCTAACAACTGAACCATCTTTAATACCAGCTACAATTCCAACCTATCGAGATGATTATGGTTATAATGGTAGATTACTAGTTCCTTTCAATTATACTATTATTGAAAATAAAGTGTTTGCAATCCAAAAAAGCAAATTTATACCATTAGATTCACAATTTAGTATAGATTACACTTATTATGATTTAAATCTTAATCTTATAGAAAAGGGTTATAGAAATGTTTTTGTTCCGCAAATTGAAATGAAAAATAGTAGAGCAACTTCGGTATTGAAATCATCGGAAATAGAAAAATTAGCACTTAAACATCCTGAAATATTTAATAAAAATGATCCATATTATAATTTTAATTTCTCAATGGAAATACCTTTTAGAATGGATATATAAAGGAGATTTGTATGATACAAAATTTATTTTCTATACGAAATAGGATAAATAAGGATGGAATATTATCATGGATGATAATTATATTAATGTTTTTTTGCATTTTTTTAATGATATTTTGGATAATTAAGCCAAGATATATTAATAGTTCTGCTGGTTTTAGTTTATCAAGTGAAAGTATTGAAAATGAAGATTATTTCTTAGTAAATGATGGAAATGATATATCTTTAGAATTAATTTCTCCTATTGATCGTATTTATCAATTTGGTGTATATGTTTCAAGGGAAAATGATGCTTTAAAAGATAGTAATGTAGTTATAAAATTAAAAGATGAAAACAATACAGTGCTATGGTCTAATAGTTACAGTTATGATTTAATAAATGATTTTACTTTTTTAGCACTAGTGACAGATGGAATAAGTGATTTAAAAGATCAAAAAGTAAAATTGGAAATAACTACTGAAAATATTGACACATCAAATTCTTTAAAAATTTATAAATACAAGGATCAAACTAATATGAGAGTTTCATATGGAGGAAAAAGTGAAGATAGTATTGCGTATGCAATTATTGGAGAAAATCCATCACGTTCTTTTGTATGGTATCCACTTACTGCATTAATTATTTTGTTATCCTTCTCGACTCTTCATAAATGGAATTTGAATATTAGGAGGAATAAGGATGAATAAAAAAAATGGAAAAATTTTTATATTATCTATAGTTCTTGTTGTCTTAGCTTTAGCAGTAGAATTTTTATTTAGTAATTATCAAATCTTATTTTTAAATAATGATAGTAAGGGGATAATTAATACTTCATATATAGAAGATGGAGATAAAATAAAAATCAATAATATAGATAATTTTGTAAAAAAGTTAAAAATATCTTATAAAGTTGAAGAAGATGCACCTTTAACAATAAACTATAATTATTATAATGAATTTAAAAAAGAAAATAGTGGCGTTGTAAATATTAGTTTATTAAGAGGTTTAGATGAATATGTATTAACTATTAATAAAGATATAAAATCTATTGAGATATCGGATATTGAAACAGATGATATAACAAATATATCAATTATAAATGATTATACATATTCATATGTACGAGCAGTTGGTTTTAGTGTCTTGTTTTTATTGATATACTATGTGATTTATAATAAAAGAAACATAGTAAGCAAATTACACATTTTATCATTTATGATAATTCTATCTATGGGGGGATTAATTATTGCCAGTGAGCCAACTTTAGGTAATATTGCTCCTGATGATCAGATTCATATGCAAAATTCGTATAGAAACAGCTCACTTAGTACGGTTAGTTATACAAATGCATTTTATTATGTTACTGAATTACCACCACACTCATTTCCATTAAGTGCAGAGACAAATAAAGAATTAAATCACTATTTAGATTCTAAAGAGATGACCGAAGGAGAAAATGGCGTTAAATCTAAGTTTATACCATATAGTGATGTTCCATATTTAGTTGCTGGGGTAGGAATAAGATTAGGTGATATAATGAATTTACCATTTACAGCTACTTTTTGCTTAGGTAAATTAGCTAATCTATTATTCTATGATTTAATGTGTTTTTTTGCAATAAAAAAAGCAAAAATTGGAAGAAAAATAGTATTTGGAATAAGTATTATACCTAGTTCAATATTTTTAGCTAGCAATTATTCGCTTGATGGTATAATGATATCTACTTTATTATTGTCAACAGTAACATTTATGAATATGTATTATGATAGAGAAAAATTAATTACAAAAAAAGAATTAGCCATATTTTTATTTCCAATTATTTTAGCTACTTTTGCTAAAGCTATTTATGGAGTATTGGTACTATTATTATTGTTATTACCAAAAGAAAAATTTGAAAATAATAAACAAAAGAATTTATTTAAATTAAGTATTATAGGAGTATTCATACTGTTAAGCTATACATATATAGCACCTATGATGACAGGAAGTATGGGCGGAGATGTTAGGGGAGGAAATACTAGTTTTTCAGGACAGTTGTCTAGTATATTAAGTCATCCTATTGGTTTTGTTCAAATGTGTATTAGTAACATTTATAATGGAATTTATTCAAATTTGATTAGTCCATCTATGTATGTCTTTTTTGCATATTTAGGATCACCAGATTTTACTATACAAATGATTTTATTTATAACTCTATTGTATATTTTTTTAACAAATGGTAGAGAGTTTATTAAAATAAAGGGAAAAGAAAGAATAATTATATCAATTTTAATCCTAATAATATGTGCAATGATTTATGGAGCAATGTATCTAACATTTACAGAGGTGGGAAATTCAAAGGTTGAAGGAGTTCAAAGTAGATATTTTTTGCCACTGTTACTTCCGATATTTATTGTACTATTACCACGTATTAAATTTATTTCAGTTGCCGAAGATAAAGAATATTCATTTATATCTATAGTATTAATATTTGTTATATTTTTATCAGTCTATAATATGATGATACTTCCTTTTGCAATATAAAATATTATAGCAGTTAGAAATTTTAAAATTCTAACTGCTAATTTCTATATGTTAATATGTTTTTGTTGATGATTAGTCAATTTAATAAATAGAGGTGTAATAGTTTATGAAAAATTTATTAAATCTTTCTTTTGAAAAGTTAAAAAGGCCTGAATTTATACAATGGTATTAAGTTAAGAGAAAATGAAAAATCATTGAATTAAGATAAGATGGTTGTTAAAGTAAAAACAGCCATCTTTTCTGTTATTCATAAATAAAAATATAAAAATATGGATTTTAGATATACTTAAAAAGAACTAGCATCTAGCTCAAAAAATTTTATTGTTATTCTAAAATAACGTGTTATAATAATTCATGTCAGGACGTTCTATAATTTAACGGTTGACATGATTTGGGTTTTATAGCACGTTCATATGATCTTTCTGGTCTTTGCGGGACCAGAAATTTTTTTATTC
>NZ_JMLH01000062.1 GCF_000686665.1 Thomasclavelia saccharogumia DSM 17460
ACCACAGGTACATTTAAATTTATTAAGATCTAATGATCTTACATCATTATCATAAGAGTTTTGAGAATAACTGTTGAAAGAAAGTGTTTTAAATGTTATCATAATCATGTACAAGACATACATATGTTTTTGGAAAAAAGGAAGGTAGGACTGCAATCTAATGATCCTTTCTTTTTTTGTATGCCGATCTCCTTAAATATAATAATAAAACAGCTGAGATAATTTGCATATTAATTTATCAAATTATTTCAGCTGTTTTTTTATATTTATTAATTTAATTTGATTTGTTCCTGTCTTTTTTTGTTTATATAATGTGCTAATCAACACTTCTATTTAATATATCATTCAAAAATAATAATAAAAAAATCAATGATAACATTATCTCTAACGATAACATTGAATTATTAAAAAAAACAACCAATACTGTATATAAAATAAATATTATAAACATATTATGCATTGATTTCTTTTTTATTGTTGATTTTCTAAATAATTTTTCTAAAATATAAAAAAAGAAATATATATCTACAATAGCAATTCCTTCATAATACAAAATAGAACTATTAAAAAATATAAATAATGGTGCAATTTTATATAATTTATCTTTATATGATAAATAACCTATTATAAATAAAATTAATATGCATACATATTGTTGCATAGTAGGATATATAGCTAGTAGAGAAACCAATAAATACGTAGTTAATATAATTATATTTAAAATTGAGTTTTTATTAACCACTTATTTTCCCTCTAATAAATAATTTAATAATTTGACTTCTTTTGAATAATTCCATCTTTTTGTTTTTAAATTTTCTTTCCAAATATTTATTATTTCTATATTATTAAATAAATATATCAATCCATTATAAAGTCCATCAATAGAATTTTCTACTATAAGTCCATCTTTTCCACTAGCTATTTGTTCTCTTGCAGATGAATATTCTGTTACAAATGATGGGATTCCTAACATCTGTGCTTCAGTAATAACCATTGGTTTACCCTCATAATATGAAGGTAAGAAAAACAAATCAAATTGTTTTATCAAAGGTAGCGGATTACTCTTTTCACCATATAAAAATATATATTCATCCATATGATAAATTTCAACAAGATGTTTTATTTTTTCAAAATCCATTCCATTTCCTATTATATGCCATTCAAATTTATATCCTTGATTTTTCAATCGAAGAAAAACTTGAAATGCTCGATCTAATCCTTTATGCCTAAATTCAATTCTACAAACTGTTCCTATAATTATACCATTGCCTTTAGTTTTCAATTTGTCAACATTATTTGCTCTACTTATAACAATTTCAGGTAATAAAATATTTTCCATACACACAACTTTATTTTTAAATTCTGGAAATATATTTTTAAATCCACTCAAACAACTATTTGCTACAACTACAAAATTATTAATATTTTTAAATTCTTTTTTATCGACTTCTTTTTTCAATCCTGACTTTTCATAATCCACATGTATCCATGCCACTTTCTTCTTAGCTTTCACTCTTTTTATAACATATGAATTACACCACATCTCCATAAATCCAATTGCTATATCATAAGAATTATAGTTCTTTTTTGAGGCTAGAGCTCTTGCATAAGACATCTCTTGCATAGATGCCAGTGTTCTCGGCCATCTTATTTTAGCAATTGCTGAACGAACAGTATATTTCCAATAGTATGGCTTGATTATTCTTTGAAGAATACTCACAACATTGTTATCAGAAAATAATTTTGCTTCAGGTAAAATTTTAACTTCCTTAGGTATCAATGAGAAATAAGGTCCTACATTTCTATATAATTGAAGTTCCACATCATATTTATTATAGTCAATAGTATTTAACAAGCCTAACAAACTAGTTGTACTTCCTCCTATATTCATACTTGAATAAACAATTAATATTTTTTTCATAATATTCAAACCCTTTATCTAACTATATTTTCCATCATATCAATATATTTTTTCATTTGTACTTTTGAATTTTTATGTTTAACTATCCATTTTTGTGCTTTTTTTCCAAATAAATTTAATTCTTTACTATTAGTGTGCAACAATTCATCTAGTATTTTTTCCATACCTTCTATATTTTCTGGTACAATTTTATAAAAATAAGGATGATATTCAGTTGGTATGCATGGTAAATCAAATGCTACCAAGGGTGTTCCTGACGAAATATACTCCATGTTTTTCGATGGAAATGAATATGCTGTCCATTTCTCATTTGGTAATCTTGGATTTATTAATAAGGATGCTTTTTTTTCTTCAATAATCATTTGATCATTTGTTAATTCGCCTTTGTATTGTATTCTAGAATCATATCTGCTTACTTTTTTTATATAATCAACACTTCCTCCTTTACCATAAAAATACAGTCTAGCATCTAAACACTTTATTTTTTTAAATGCATTCACTAATAATTCAACACCAAATACTTCTTCTAATAAGCCCGCCATTATACATACTTTTTCAGAATACTTTTTTTCCAAGTCATTTGGCTCATCTATTACTCCAGAATCAACAATACCTTCAATGATAACAAAAGGCTTATTTTTTTTATTTAATTTTTTATTCATCTGCATAGTAAGAAAAATATAAGAATCAAAATAATTTATCATACTATTTTTAATTTTAACAGGAATAGCTCTAATCCCATTTCTTTTATCTCCTGCTCTAATATTTGGTACATCGGTAACAATCGCTGTGGTTTTTACGTTGTATATTAACGAAATCAAGAACAATGCTATAGACAACTCTCCCAAAATTATATCACAAATAATATATCCATCCTTGTTTTCTTTTAACCATCTTTTAATATAAAAAAAAGATTTAAATATTACGTATATTCTGTTTAGTTTTTTATTTGATATATTAGGAATATACTTATATTTAATACCGTTTTCTTCATCATCACTTATTCTTAAATCCTCTTTTTTAGAATTTAAAATAATTCGTTGTGAAATTACATTTATCTTACATCCATTTTTTATTAAACCATCTATAATCAATCTATTAAATTTTTGTGAAGCATGACTTGATATGGTTCCGTACTTTTGCATTATTCGTTTATATTCTTTAACAGAACACAAAGAAGATAAATATAAAATATTCATATTCCATCATCTCCTTAAAATTAATTTTATAATATTGGTTATTTTTCTCGGAAGCTTATAATATATCTTTTTTAAGCGCACTTGATTATTTGTGAAATATTTTTTTGAAGCATAGTCCCAACCTTTTTCATCCACAATACTATATATTTGTGTTCTTAAATCAGGTATAATTTCCTTTCCACAATTTAATATGGATTTATTTTGTATAGAAACTTTTGTTATATCTGTTTTTATTAATACTAATGTACTTTTAATACTATCGATTAGTCTTTGACCTTTATCTGTATTGACAGAACATGCAGAAACACCTTTTCTTACCTCAAAATCTTTAATAAAATCATCTACTCCCCAAAAATCGCAAAATGTAATATCAGTATACCTACTCTCACCTCTAAATTGACATTCATAACATGCCAACCTATTGATTAAATTATTTGTAAAAGCATATGTATAGGGATTAGTATTTCCTATAAAATATTTTTTTTTAGTTTTATGATTATGATAATATTCAAAAGAAAATGTATGTGACCACCCTAATTTATCTTTATCCCTAAACTTTATATTTTTTATCTTCGAATTAAATTTTTTTTCTAAACTATTTATATAAGTATCGAACAATTTCCATGAAGGCATACCGTGGCACAAAAAATCAGCTGTGTATAAATTCGGATAATCTTTCCTTAAATATAATAACAATGCTGCACATTGACAAGGTGATCCCGTGAATAATACAATTTTTTCATCATCAAGTTTATTTTTAATTTCTTTAAATATTTGTTTAGTATCGCTATATAAATACTTTGAGCCTTGCATTTTTTGAAGTTTATCGATTTTATTTTCCATTGTAAAAACAGGATGATTATTTTCATCCCAAGAACATCCAACAACATAACCTTTATATTTCATTATAATTTCATTTGACAAAGCTCTAAACATTCCACCAGATGAGCTGTTTTTTAAAATATGGTCATCAATATGCTGAGCTGCATATATATCAATGATTGAATTTTTTTTAGGTTTATTCTCCATCGGACATACTTGTTCACATAAGTTACAGTTAATACAGCTATTTACATCTAATTCTGGATATTGAAATCCTTCTTTATTATTTTGCATATATAATGATTTAGTAGGACATATCTGAACACAAGATTTACATCCACAACATTTCGTTTCATCTTTGTTTTTAATATAGGCTAACATCATCTTCCCCCTATCAAAATATTATATGTTTTTAAAGTAAGTAATACAAATATATAATTTTTTAATTCATTATTATTTATCTATTAAAAACTTATTTATATTCTCAATAAATTTAAAATATCTAAAACAATTCACTTTAAAATCCAGTATATTAAAATTATTCTACTGTAAATTAACATTTCCTTTAAAACTCAATTCAATTAAATTAAAAAATAGACATTTATCATCTTAAATCAATTTACGTTATATAATATTTTCGATAATAAATTCTTTTGCTTTTTTTCTTTCTTCCTCAAGAACTTCATTTACACTACCAAAGTCTATAATTTCTTTAATATTTTTTTCTAATATACTATCGCTATCTGTCAGACGATTCAAAAGATTGGTTAACTCTAACAAACTCATTATTCGTGAATTGAATTCTTCACGTGGTACTACAATAAATTGTCTATTAAAATTAATAGCAAATGCTAATCCATGAAAGGAATTTGTTACAACAAAATCAGCATAATAAAATAAGGATAAAAAATCATTAGGTGTACGATGAGTAAATAATATATCAACATAATCTGCTTTTTTTAATTCCCATGATATTTTAACTAATTCTAATCCTTTCATATCAGCTATTTTTCTTGCATATTTAGAAGCATTATTATCTTCATTATATAGTAGCATCAATATTAAATATTTCTTTTTTACAAGCCTTTTTGAGGCTAAATATTTCCATTCTTCCTTACTAATTTGAAGTGTTGGATCAATTAACCATTTTACATTTTCAAATCCTAATGAATTCAATATTTTTACAGCAGAATTTTCTCTAACAGATAAAGCTGTATACTTAGATAAATATTCTTTTGTTTTTTCTGTCTCAAAATCGTCCAATTTATCTTTTCCGAAACTTGCTACAAAGGAAATTCTTTTACTATCCATATCACCAAAATTCAAAAAATATCCTTCGTCTATTCCTTCATTATATTTACTATTCCATGTTTGATCACTACCGGTAACATAAATATCAGCTACTGGACAATCCTTTTTTATATCATCAACTGTAATATATTTTTTAGTTAATTTAAGATATTTATTAATAAATTTTCCAAATGTAATCTTTTTTAATAACATAGATGGAAATTTCAAAATAATATAAACAAATCGTTTTATTCTATTATTTTTTAAATCATCTGGACAATTTAACAAAATACGTTTAAAAGTTCTTTGAGGAGTTATATAATCCAATACCTCTACTTGACAATTTAATTTCTCAAATACTTTTTGAGTTGCATATGTTTGCAATACTGAACCATAATTATATACTCTATGTATAGTTACAAGTAAGACTCTCATTCCATTAATATCCTCTTATTTTTAAATATTGTTGTAATAAAAATGAGGTTATATTTACCCCAAATAAATTGTATGTTTTTCTAATGCATTTACTTGTAAGATCTTTTCTTACATCTAATGCATAATCATATTTTTCTATCACTTTTTTAAAATTCTTAATTCCTTTCTTTGCTTTATTGTAATCAATTATTAAAAATCTTAACAAATACCCCATAAAATTACATATCATAATTTTATTTTCTTTATATGTAGAACTATTAATAATCTCATCACATAATTCAATTGTAAATAGTATATCCATTGTTTTCTTTATAGATGAATTATTAGTTATGGAACCTATTCTTCCTTGTCTATAAAAATAATATTGTGTATTAAAATAAATAGCCTTGTCAATCAGAGTAAACAAACGTATACTCCAATACAAATCTTCACAAAGCATTCCTTCAATAAAATACAAACTATTATTAACTATAAATTCTCTACTAATTGATTTTGTACAAGCACTTCCTGGAAATTTTGGAAGATTAGAAAAATATAATTTTAATTTCTTTTCATCTAAATTATTTATTGTCTCATCTATTCCATCATTCATCATAATTTTTTTTGAATTATTTTCAAAAAATTTACAACACTCTAAACAAATCAATGATGGATATTTATTAAGTATAATTTCTTTTTTTAAAGCACCTAAAATGTTATTAGTTATATAATCATCTCCATCTACAAATAAAATATATTTACCTCTAGCATGTATTATTCCTTCATTTCTAGCACTTGATAATCCCTTATTTTTTTTATGAATAACTTTAATATTAGAATAGATACTAGCAAATGAGTCGCATAAATCTGGACTGCCATCCGTCGACCCATCATCAATTAGCAATATCTCATAATCTTCAATATCTTGTTTTATTAAACTTTCTACACACTCAGTTATATAACATTCTATATTATATACAGGGACTATCAAACTAAAAAAAGGAGTATTCATATCTATCTCCTTTCCATATTAAAATCCAATGTATATTAGTTATTAATTTTTTCATATAATCACCTTTCATACCATTTAATCATAATCTATATATCTCTTTCATCTTTATTAAAATATTATCTAATAAATAAGGCTTTATTTTTTCTTTGGATAATTTTCCCATATATAATTTTTTTGAATTATCATTACTTAAATCTAAAATCAGATTTTTTACCTCATCAATATTTTGAAATTCAAATAAATATCCGTTTTCGTTATCTGAAATCAAATCAATATTCCCCCTTATTTTTGAACAAATAATAGGCTTTCCTAAAACCATTGCTTCCATTAATGCAACAGGCAATCCTTCTTGCTTTGACGGAAACACAAAAATATCTGCTGCTTTATTTAATTCAATAATGTCTTTTCTAAATCCAAGTAAATGCACTTGATTAACTAAATTTAACTCTTTTATACACTGTTCTAACTTATTTTTTAGTTTTCCTCTACCAGCAATATAATAATGAATATTAGGATTATTCAATTTTGCTAGTGCTTCAATAACAACTTTATGATTCTTTCTTGAAATAAGTTCTCCTACTGATAAAAGCATAATATCTCGATCATGTAATCCTAATTCCTTTCTATATATCTCTTTATCAAAATTATGTAGTTTAAATTTACTATTATCAACACCCACACCTGGTACATATTCTAACCTTTTCATTTTAAACTTATTTTTTGCACGATTATAATCTTCTTTATTAATAGTAATTAATATATCAGTATATTTAGATAAATATTTTTCTACTGGATAATATAATACCCAATTAATCAAAGGTGCACCTTTATAAAAATGAAAGCCATGAGCTGTATAAATAATTTTTGTTTTCACTTTATTTTTTAATGATTTATATGCTAATCTAGATAGCACTCCGCCCATAGGAGTATGACAATGAATAATATCAAAATTTTCTTTAAAAATTAGTTCTTTTAATTGTTTATATGTTTTAACATTATTAAATTTAATAGGACTTCTTTCAAATGGCATATCATGATAATAATCACAATATGGTATAATGCAATCATCTGAATCTTCAAAATCATTTCTTGCTGCTACATGTGTTTCATATCCCATTTCTTTTAACATTTTAAGATAAGGAATATGAAACACATTAATATGCGTTTTTACTACAGTAGCTACAAACAATACTTTCTTTATCATCTTGCCCCGTCTCCTGTAAGCACTGTTTTTATTGTTAAATAAAAGATTTTAAAATACATTTTAAAATCTCTCTGTTCAATATATTCATTATCTTTTTTCCACTTCTCACTAGGTAATAATTCATACCCTCCATGTACCTGTGCCCATCCAGATAATCCTGGAGTTACCATTAATCTAGTTACAAAACCAGGATTTTCCAAATTAAATCTTTTTGTCAGTATTGGAACTTCAGGTCTTGGTCCAATCAAAGACATTCTCCCCATAAGTACATCAAACAATTGTGGTAATTCATCTATACGGTATTTTCTAATAAACTTACCTACTTTAGTAATTCTTGGATCTTCTTTTTCAGCCCATTTCTGTCCATTAGCCTCAGCATCTAATCTCATTGATCTTAATTTGTGTATCTTGATAAACTTTCCATTTTTCCCTACTCTAATTTGAGAAAAGATAGGATTACCAGATGATTCAATTACAATTGCAATACTAAAAACACTAATTAAAATACATACTGGAATTATTGTTAATATACAAAAAACAATATCTACAAACCTTTTTATAAACTCGTAAATACGCTTATCATCGTATTTAACCAAATTTTTATATTTTTTAATCTGATTATAAAAGTATTCTTCTGAGATATCATCTTCAAAACTATGATTTTTTTTATGATGATATAATTCTTCAAAACACTCATCACACAATTGTCCAGCACCAGCAATATATTTTCTTCTTGAACCTATGTACTGGCTTACTGATACCATTGTATTTTTACCACAAATGACACATTTTTCAGTTTCTATATCTAAGTACATATTTTCTTTATCTAACCCATCCATATAATTACTTCCTTAACTATTTTTATGTTAATCCCTCTATGATTAAAAATCAGAATTCATATATATTCTAAAATAAAATCAATGACTCTTTTGATTCCTTTTCGATACATCCCTATACCCCCATTTCAAAACAGTATTCATCATCATTGCCTACTGTCATCCCATCATCGATATTACTGTTTGCCTTTATCTTAGTACCAAAAGTAACAGTACAGTTACTTCCGATACGTGAATAAGAACCAATCAGCGTATCAGGTCTGATCACAGTATTGGAATAAACAAGGACATGATCTTCGATAATGGCATCATGATTGACAGTAGTATTGGCTGTAATGACACTGCCATTACCAACAGTCGCATTTGCTTCAATGACCGCATTAGGAAAAACAACCGTTCCTTTACCAATGGAAGCATAATCAGAGATGATACTGTTTTTTGAAAGCAGTGAAACTAAATTGTATCCGATCATCTCTGCCTTATCGATCAGCCGTCTTCTAAGTTTGTTATTGCCAACAGCAATAAAGATATCTTTATATTCAGGATAAAACAGCTTCATATCATCAACAGAACCAATGACTTTACAGTCATTGATCATTTTATTGATAAGATTATCATCAAGGAAAGCGATGTGATCATAAGTTTCTCTAGCGATATCTAAACAACATCTGCCATGACCACCTGCTCCTATAATTAATAATTTTTCTATATTAATCTCCCTCCTAAAAGCAAAAAAAGAACATAGTCTCCCCTTACCCCAAGAAAGACGTATGTTCAAAATAATGGCTGGGGGCGGTAAACCATTCTCCCCAGCTTAATTCTTGCTTGTTATTTTCAATCCAGCTTTTATCTTTCGATTCATAAAAGATAAATTTAGGTATGCTACCTGATTATATTTATCAACTTTAACAATGTTTTTTTCAAAATGTTTTAATGGGCCATGATAGACTTTTGCTTTACCATCTTGTAAAAATGCTTGGGACATTTTTACAACATAAGATTCATCTAATAAATAATTAAACATTTCAATTTCTTCTTTTTTTAAAGCTGAAGTATCCAAATACACTAATTGTTTGATCAAACCATCTTTTTCATTATCCAAATTCATTAAAAATGTGTTAAATTCAGTTTGATTCATTAATGTTTTGACAAAAATATAATTAGTAAACATAGGTTTTACATCGTAGTCTTTAGTAACCCTACGATAATATTGATATTGAGGTATAAATGCTTCGATACTATCCTTCTTATTTAAATTCTTAATAAGCTGATTAGACCGATTTGATAAAACAAATAACACATACCAGTTCATGATTTACTAACAACTTCTAAAGGAACTGTTATTCTGTTGAAAAAATCACTCTTTAAAATTGCTAATCGCTTATGACGATCAATCTTAATAACTTTATTTTCTAAATTAACTAATGGTCCTTTTTCAACAATAAGTTTAGAATTAACTATGTTTCCTATTGAATGTCTTATTATGTCTTTATTATCAAACAGTTTTTCCATTAGAACCTGTTCTTCTGTTTTTAAAACATAAGCATCTTCTAGTTCCAACAACTGGGCAAAACCATCAATTGATTTAAAAAACTCTTTAAATCTTTCATTAAATTCTAATTGATTCATTTCGCTTTTAATAAAGACATAATCAGGATATAAATCTTTAATAATATAATCTTTCTTTCCTTTAATGTTGTACCATCTTTCCATTTTAGGAATGAAAGCTTTTATCCTATCTTGTTGATTAAAAAAGTTAACTAGTTTAGAACCTCGTTCTAGTTTTACGTGGACTACATACCAATACATCATTAACCTCATTTCTTTTGTTTTCACAGAACTATCAATTCTGCGAAATTACTGGAGCAGAAATCTTATTTATTTGATCCATTTTAAATTCAAGTGATGAATGAACATATAATTGTAAAGTAGTAGAAACATTTGAATGTCCTAGCATTTCACTTAATGACTTTAGATCCACTTCCTGCATCACACAGCGGGTTGCATAAGTATGTCGTAATGAATGAAAATTAGTTTGGAAATTATAATCTTGGCATAATCTTTGAAATTGATTTTGAATTGTTCGGGGATCGGGAATTTTTTCACCATTAGTCAATAAGTAAAATGATTTATTAGATATTGTTGAATTATGATAATAGTTATAAAGATATTCTTTTAAAAAAGATGGGATTGGTACTATTCTTTTAGAAGTATGAGTTTTAGGTTCTAAAATCATTAAAAGTGTTTTAGAATCAGTAGTTTCTTTATTTTTTAGTCTTTCAACCGTTTTATTAACAGCAATAATTCCATTATTTAGATCGATATCATGCCATGTTAAAGCACAAATTTCGCCAATTCTAAGACCACCATACAAAGCAATTAAAATAGCTATTGATATTGGTTTATAATGGGTGAAACAATATCTTTCTAATGATTCTTTTTGATTTTCATCTAAAATCTTAAAATTTACTTTTGTGCGATTTAATTTAATAAAACTAAAATTAATAGTTTTAATACTATATTTCTTTTCCGCATATTCTAAAATAGCTTTCATTACATAACGAATTGCATGAAGAGTACTATTTGAATATTTTTCAATCTCAATTAAATTTTTAAAAAAAGATATAATGATTTCATCAGTGATTTGTTCTAATGTATAATTATCGAAAAAAGGTACTACATGTTTTAAAATAACTGTTTCATATTTAACATATGATGAATATTTTACGGACATCTTTTTTAATTCAAGCCATTCTCTAGCTACTAAAAGAAATTTTTTGTTTTGCTGCATATTTCATTTCTCCTTTATAAAAATAAATTTTGTTGTAAACTATTCAAAGAATAAAAAAGTCAAGAGTGATAGTTTACTTAATAACGATTTGTCAGATAAACAATTTTTTTGTTGATTTTGTAGGTATTTATGCTATAATAAAGTCGCAGAATTGATAGTTCTGTGAAAAAAGATAAAACTTTGTAAAAAAAAGAGCCGTAAACTCAATAAAATTAATTGAGTTTATGGCTTTTTGATTATCACTTTATTTATATGTTCCCGTTATTTCCAAAACATTACCATCAGGATCTTTAATTGTGAAATACCAATATGGCATATGGACATTTACATAACATATTTTCGAAAGTTCACCTATTTTTAACGTCTTTAATCTTTGATATTCGCTTTTTAAATTATCTACTTCAAAATTAAATACTACAAGATCATTATATCTTCTCTCCTTTTGATCTAAAAGCTCTAAATATGCTTGATTAAATTTATCACTATCTAAATTATTTTTTACAAGATCGATATCATATTGTTTATTATAAAGTGATAAATAATTACCACAATCAAAAGTAATCCAACGATCATCATTACAATATAAAGGTTCCTGATTCAATAAACTTTTATAAAAGGCCAAAGATTTTTCGATATCCTTAACACATATATAAGTTGTACCTAGACGCATTTACTTTTTCTCCTTTTTCTTTTTATTCAACTTTAAAACAATATTTCTCTGTTTTGCTATTTCATTAAAACAATCAACACATTTAGCTGCTTTTACTTTAAGAGAATCACTCTCTAAAATCACTTCATCGATCTGTTCCATAACTATTTGTAAATCCTTTAAGTCAAGCAAATTCTAAAACGTCCTTTTTCTTCTATCATTATAATTATCTAATAAATACTTTAAAATATTAGCTTTTTGCTTTAACCTTGCAATAAAAACAGTTTCCTCTAGTTCACTTAATTGCTCAAAATCTTTATATCAATTTCTAATTGTAATAAACGAATCACATTCATAACATGGAAACTCATGACACTGATTACAAAACTCTAATTTTCAATGATTAATTGCACATCTTTTTAAACGACAACTCTGATTTCCATTCCCACAGCCAGAACAATATTTACCTAGATACATTACACATAAATTACACGCTAAACCACATAAAGAAAATTCATGATTTTTTCTATGATAATCTTTCATTATTATACTCCATCATTAATTCTATCGTTTTAGTATTTTCTATTTATTATAATTTTAAATAAAAATCTATAGCTGGTTGACTTTTGATAAACAGTTAAAATAACTATCAGCATCTCTTTTCTGGTAAATAATCAACTGCTTTTCAATATCTTTAAAACGATAAATTAATCTCATAATATTTAAAATTTTAATCTCTATTATTTTCCTTAACCTTAAATAAAACCATTTCTTTAATCAAATCAACTGGCAATTCTTTATCAATTGGAAATTGAACTGTATTTTTCATATTTGTCTTATAGTCTTTCAACTGCTCTTTAAAATATTCAAGTGTTGCTGGAGAAGTATAAAAACCAATATGTTTTTTACATGCAGCATACTGCACTAAAAAACCATTTAAATTATACGTTGGTACTCCCCATGATATCTTTTCATTAGCATCAGGAGCATTTTGTTTAATAATCATTCTTAAACAATCTAATTTCTTTTTAATATCATTATTAAATTTACTATTATAGTCATCTACTGTTTTAATCAATGTTATTACATCTTATGATTATTGATGTAAAAAATCTTTCTTGAAACTCTGTTAAAGCTCTAATCTGTTCATCACTATAAGTTAGATCATTAGGCACAACGATCAATTTATCGTCATCATCATTAGTTCGTTTTATTATCGCAATTACTTTACCCCTAAATTTCTCTACTGGTTCAAATACACCTAATAAATATGCATCTAACTCTTCACCATCACCACTAAGTGTATCTGGTATATATCCATAATTAAGTAAGTACATAAATCCATATTTTGGATGTCTTGACCCTAACTTACGATCAATTATTACTTCTACTTCCTTATTTAAATAATCTGCTGATTCAACTCTTGCCATTTTTATCCTCCTTAATCTAATTATACATATAATTCTATTATTAAAAAAGATGCTTTCGCATCTATTTAACAGGAATAACTGATCCATCACTATATGTACTAGTAATATAGCCTTTAATTTTATCAGATTGTAAAACTTCGATCAAAGCTTTGATCTTTTCATCATTTTCATGTCCTTTTTGACAAGCAACAATATTGACATATGGATTATCTTCATCTGCTGATTCTAAAAGCACCGCATCTTTAGTTGGATTTAAACCAGCATCAATAGCATAATTACCATTAATAGCAATTAAAGCACCTTCATTATTTTCATAAGCATTCGTTAAAATTTCCGGTTTAATTTCTTTAAACTCTAAATTTAATGGATTAGATTTAATATCTTCAATTGTAGCATCTTGAACTTTTACATCATCATCTAATTCAATTACGCCAGCTTTATCCAAGATTGCAAGAATTCGTCCATGATCTGCAACAGAATTTGAGATAACAATAACATCATTTTCCTTTAATTCACTAATATCCTTGATTTGTTTTGAATAAAAACCAAATGGTTCAATATGAACACCACCAACATTTACCAAATCATAACCATTATCTTTAACATCTTTTTCAAAAAATGGAACATGCTGGAAAAAGTTAGCATCAACATCACCATTATTCAATGAGCGATTAAAAATATAATAATCATCTAAGATCTCGATTTTTAAATCAATATCATATTCATCTTTTAAAATCGATTTAGCTTCTTCTAAGATATCTCCATGTGGTTTTGAAGTTGCTGCCACTGTCAATGTTTTTTCATCACTTTCGCTACTATTACCACATGCTGTTAAACCAACTGCTAATAATAAACAAATAATTCCTACAAATAACTTTTTCATCTTTCTTACCTACCTTTTATCTATTTTTCTAACATAATAATCGCCAATAAACTGGATAATAAACACAATAATTAAAATTAAAATCGTTGCTGTATACATGACATAATTATTACTTCTAACCATCCCATACAAATATGCTAAATTACCAAGTCCTCCTGCCCCAATAGCACCAGCCATTGCAGTATAACCAACTAATGAAATTCCCATGACTGTAATCGATGAAATCAAAGCTGGTTTTGCTTCAGGAATCAATACTTTAATAATAATTTGCCAGTTACTAGCACCCATGGCTTTACTTGCTTCGATAGTTCCACTATCAACTTCATTCAATGCAATCATTACCATTCTTCCATAAAATGGAGCACTTGATAAAATTAATGATGGTAATGCTGCTTTAGCCCCAATCATCGATCCCACTAATGCTGTTGTTAACGGTATTATTAAAATCAATAAAATAATATATGGTACCGCCCGTAAAACATTAACAATGAAATTTAAGATTTTATTGACAACAAGATTAGGATATAAGCCATCCTCCTGTGTTAAATATATTAAAATTCCTAAAACCATTCCAATAATTACTGCAAATATTAATGAAACAAAGGTCATAAAAAGTGTTTCCTGTAAAGCATTGATCATAACATCTAAATCGATATTTTCTAAAATAGCACTCACCTACATCACCTCCGCTTTAGCTAAATATTTTTCAAATAAACTGATTACTTCTTGATAATCCCCGATTACTTGTAAAATCATGATTCCAAAAGAACTATCAATCGTATTACTTAAATTTGCTTCAATCACATTAAGATCAGCCTCACACTCTCTAATAACTCTTGTTAAAATTGGTAAACGACTAACATTTTCATCAAAAACAACTTTAATCAATTGCCCTTGTGGATAAATCTGTTTCAAAACATTCTCATCAAATTCATTATGACTTTTTACCTCTTGAATAAAACTTTTAGTAACCGCGTGTTTAGGAGCAGTAAAAATCTCTTTGACCTTTCCTTTTTCAACGATCTTTCCTTCAGACATTACAGCTACATGATTACAGATTTTTTGAACAACTTCCATTTGATGCGTAATTAAGATAATCGTAATATTTAATTTACGATTTATTTCTAATAACAAATCTAAGATCGACTTCGTAGTATCAGGATCTAAAGCACTAGTTGCTTCATCGCATAAAAGTATTTTCGGATCATTAGCCAACGCTCGAGCAATTGCCACTCTTTGCTTTTGACCACCTGATAACTCACTTGGATAAGCATTTTCTCTTCCTGTTAATCCCACCAGTTTTACTAATTCCTGAACCTTTTTATGACGTAACTGCTTATCTTTATTGCCTGCAATTTCTAGAGCCAATTCAATATTTTGACTAACAGTTCTTGACCATAACAAGTTGAAGTGTTGAAATATCATTCCTATTTTAGTTCGTAATTTTCTAAGTTCACTTTGAGATAAACTACCTAAATCTTGATTATCAATAAAAATCTTTCCCTTATCCTGAACTTCTAACTGATTGATCAAGCGCACCAAAGTTGATTTACCAGCACCGCTATAACCAATTATTCCATAAATATCTCCATCATCAATCTTTAACGATACATCATCGACTGCTACTACTTCATGATCTTTTAATCGATATTTCTTACTAACCTGCTTAATTTCAATCATAAAATCCTCCTTTAAAATATAAAAACCCGTCCTTACAAAGGACGAGTTATACCCGTGTTACCACCTTAATTCATTATTACCTCACGATAATAACCTCTTCAAGTACTATCATACTCTAGTGCTTTAACGGGCACACCCGTCATAGACTAAATATCGCCTATAAGACTCCAAGACCATCTTTGTCTACTCTCACCTATCCTTTTCCACCAGCCAAGGACTCTCTATCAAGCTTAAATAAACTACTCTTCTTTTCACTGTCGTTACAATCATATTAACTAACTATGTTTTAAATGTCAAGTCTATTTTTAATATGTTCATTAATTATAGATTTTTTTAATTTTTTAAAGTAATTTCTCTAATTATCTTGTAAAAGATAATGAGGAGGAAAAATATGATTCATGAAAAAAATATTATCCAAAATAATGTTCGCTTTAGTAATGACCTGTTCTTTAAATATCTGCTCTCTAGAGATACTTTTGAATCTAAAAAAATAAGAAAGTTTATCGTTAAATCTGTCACTGGCCTTGACTGTCAGCAGATGATCGTTAAAAATCCCGAAATCAATCAAA
>NZ_JMLH01000063.1 GCF_000686665.1 Thomasclavelia saccharogumia DSM 17460
TCAAATACTTCACTGTCACTATATCTTCTAATATAGTTTTGTGACCAGGTCGAATAGTTGGGAACCTTTTCTTTGATTGACAGTCCTAAAAACCATCTGTATGCAAGATTCACTTCAATTTCTTTACATGTTTTTCTCATTGAATTGATTCCAAAAATAATATTGATAAAAAGCATTTTAAAAAGCACTACGGGATCGATACTCGCTCTGCCGCAAGGACTATAAAGTTTTTCCACCAGTGGATAAATAAAACTCCAGTCAATAGCCGCTTCAAGTTTTCTAACCTCATGATGAAGCGGAACCAGCTCATCAATAGTGCTTAAAATAATGTGATCATGTTTAATTGTATTTACTGTCATTACCATTTTTATTACCTCCAAATACGTGTATACCTGAATTATACCATATTTTGATTTCTTTATCTTAAATAAAAAAAGTCGTGGAGCTTTAAAATGTTTACGTATTTGGAAAAAAGTCATCCACGACATTAGTTATATTATCATATAATCATTAAAATAAAAAGACTGTTTCAAATATTTTTATTTGTCAACAGCCTGAGAACAATCATTATTGATTGTTCTTTTGATATTAAAACGTGTTTGAATTAAATTTAAAGTTTTATTTATGATGTTTGTTATATATTATGGGTAATTGATAATATAGATGGCATGATTTGATAAATTGTGATAAACTTTAGAACATGAGGTGTAATATGAAGAATAAATATGTAGTTCTGGATTTTGAAACAACTGGTATTAATATGTATCATGATGATGAAGTAGTTCAGGTAGCAATAATTAATCAGGATGATGAAGTTTTGATTAACGAATTATGTAAGCCAAAAAGACATTTTTCTTGGTCTAATGCGCAAAGAGTGCATGGTATTTCACCATCTGATGTTAAGGATAAACTTAGTTTTGAAGATTATATCAATGTAGTAAAAGATATCTTTGATAATTGTGAATTTATTGTTTGCTACAATACTGCATTTGAACAGGGAATATTAAAGAATTATGGCGTAGATGTAGAGAAATATAAGTTTAGAGATCCGATGAAAGAATTCGCACCTATCTATGGTGAGATGGGCAATCGTGGTCGATATAAATGGAAATCTTTAACCGTTTGTGCTGAATATTATGGTTATGAATTTACAGCTCATGATGCTTTAGAGGATGTAAAAGCAACTAGATTTTGTTTTGAACAAATTGAAGCATATAATACGAATAAACGTAATTTAAATTCACCATATATTGATAATTGGAAATCGTTATTTAAACCTTGGATCATTGAAAGAGGTATAAAGTATTTTCAAGATGGAATGGTTGATATTATTTATCAAAGTACTGAACATATCGTAGCTTCGGTAAACGGGACAACTAAATATATGGTTTCTGTTGAGGTAAAAGAAAAAAGAATAAGAAAAATAGCATGTAATTGCCCATACGCTTCTAGTGGGAATAACTGCAAACATATGGCAGCTGTTCTTTTTAAAGTGAATGAGTAGTTTTATGGGGGATAAGATGATTAATAGATATAGATTAAAGATATTTTATAAAGAAAATAAAGTAACTATAGATGTTGATGAAAATATAACATTCAATAAATTAAGTGAGATAATTAATGATAGATTATTATTAAATAAATGCAAATTTTATGAATTTTTACATAATAATACTATTATTGCGGCTGAAAATAAAAAAGAGGACGTTAAAATTAAGGATTATTTGGAATTAGACCAGAAATTGATGTATCATACAGGCAAAAAAACTGATCCGTGTAATATTGAAATAATTGTTTGGGATTATATATTGGATGCTAACGATGCTGTGATGAAGAAGTTTGTACAGTTGGTAAAAAAAGTAGATAAAGCCAAACCTAAACAAGTTTATTATTTAAATAAGGAGCAAAGAAGATTTATTGATAATATATTAAAAGATTGTTATGAATCTTTAAAAACGCTTAATTTCGGTGGAGAATACCATTATCATCTTTTAAAGAATGGAAAGAATTATTTAGCAGTAAAATTAACTTATTATATGCTGGATGATAAATATGAGTTATGTTTGTTTAATACTGTAAAAGAATTAAAAAATGGTACCTATAAATACTTGATTACTTTTTATGATATGAATCGTGCTTATTTTAAAGGGTATCAGGGAGTTAATCGAAATATTTTTGTGTTGTCTGGAAAAGATGATACAATTAAAAGTGAAGATTTTGAATATATTTATAATGCTCTGAATCGTTTGATGTATATGTTTAAAGATGTAGATGGGGGTTATTTATTTGTTGATCATGATAAATATTTGATTTATGATATAGCTGATGGTCGATATCAGATTAAAAAATAAGGATCATATTTAGAATAAAATAGATCTGCTCATTGTATAGAATAAAGATCAAGAAAAGTAACGGTAATGTAATCGTGATATAATATTTTATTGTTGCTATATGATAGATAAAGTAGAAGTAAAAGGAAGTTTATCGAAACGTTAATAAACTTCCTTTTTGCCTGCTATATACAATAAAATCATTAAAAATAATTTGTTTACAGTTTAATCGAATTGATCATCTGAGTTATAAACATCATTAAAAAATTCTTTTCCAACTATTTGTTTTTTATCACGGGCTTCTTCAACTAAATTAGAAATCAGACCTTTTACGTCATGTGGATTTTTAATGCTTTTTAAATGAACTTCTTTACTACTATCAGCTTTAGTATACAAGATAACAGTTCCAGTCCCAAAAATTTTTTGAGCTAATGTTCTTTGCAAACATATATCGGTAATACGGTACAAGAGTAATTCATCATAATGGGTGTTGATTAATCCTGTCTGTTGATATAAACGTTCATTTTTAATTTCATATTTTGTAAAACTAAAAGGAAACCACATGAAGTGTTTTCGATCATGCCAAATAATTTCATTATTCATAAAAATTCCTCCAATTAAATCATTGTCAAAATTATAACAGTAATGATAAATAATTACTAGGATAATGACAATAATCTTATTTTGTATAAAAATAGGATGAATTTCTAAAAATAGGTTTGTATATAATGAGTAATTATGCTATACTCACCAAAGTAATTAGAAAGGTATTAAACGATGATTGAAAATAAATTTGAACAACTAGGATTAAGTAATGAAGTATTAAAAGCAATAGTAGATATGGGATTTTCTAAACCATCACAAATTCAAGAAAAAGCAATTCCCGTCTTACTTACTGGGGTAGACATAATTGGTCAGGCGCAAACAGGAACAGGTAAGACTTTAGCGTTTGGGAGTGTTCTTTTATCTAAAATAGAACCTGCTAATGATAAATTGCCACAAGCAATAATCCTTTCGCCAACTAGAGAATTGGCAATGCAAATTCATGAAGAAATGAATCGAATAGGCAAATATAACGGTAGTAAAATTACCTGTGTATATGGTGGAAGTGATATTGAAAAACAGATTCGAACAATAAAAAAAGGAATCGATATAATTGTTGGAACACCTGGAAGAGTAATGGATTTAATGCGCCGTAAAGTTTTAAAACTTACAAATATAAAATTTGTGGTGCTGGATGAAGCGGATGAAATGTTGAATATGGGATTTGTTGAAGACATAGAAATGATTTTAAAAGAAATTGATGATAGTCGACAAACTATTCTATTTTCAGCAACAATGCCAGCAGGAATTAAGAAGATTGCTCAAAATTATATGCATGATGATTTTGAACATGTTGCAGTGTTGTCAAAACAAGCGACAGCAACGTCAGTAAAACAATTTTATTATGAAGTAAGGCAAAAGGACCGTTTTGAAACATTATGTCGTTTGATTGATGTGGCTAATGTTAAAACTGGAATAATTTTTTGCCGGACTAAACGAAGTGTTGATGAAGTGACTGAACAAATGCAGCAGGCTAATTATAATGTTGAAGCAATGCATGGTGATCTAAGCCAAAATCACCGGATGAATACATTACGTAAATTTAAAAAAGGCACGATTAATTTTTTGATTGCTACAGATGTAGCAGCTAGAGGAATCGATGTTGAAAATGTTACTCATGTAATTAATTATGAACTGCCTCAGGATATTGAGTCATATGTACATCGAATTGGTCGTACTGGTCGAGCTGATAAAGAAGGAATTGCTTATTCGATTATTACGCCAAAAGAAAAAAGTTTTTTAAAGCAGATCGAAAGAGTGACGAAATCAACAATCACTAAAGATACTATTCCAACTCTTAGAGAAATTTCTGAAGCTAAGATGGAAATGCTGATCAGTGATGTAGAAGATGTGATTCTAGCTGGTAATCATAAGAAATTTAAACAGCTGGTCAATGAGATCGATCCAACTATGTTAGCTGATTTTACAGCAGCTTTATTATATATGAATTATCAAGCTCAATTAGGTTTTGATTATAAACGTGATGTAATTCAAGAAGTAAAAGAAGAGAAAAAAAGACAGAATAATAAAGATCAGACAAGAATCTTTATTACAGCAGGATCAATGGACCGTATTAAAGTCCCTCAAATCATTAATTTCTTTGTTAGTAAAGCCGGAATCAGAAAAGAAGATATTGGGGATATTGAGATAAAACGCAAGTTTACATTTGTTGATATTAATAAGAAAGTAGTTAATAAAGTTATTAAAAAATGTAATAAACAAAAGATAAATAATCGTAAAATTGAAATAGAAATTGCAAATAAAAGATAAATATCGATGAAGGAAGGACTGTATTTTTAATAATACAGTCTTTTCTTTATAACAAAATATGATAATTTCAAAGCGCTTCCACTTGAATGAAGGGGGGAAGATGTGTATAATATACACATGGATTAATTCTAAGGAGGATTATATTAAATGAAAAAATATGTTTATATGTTTAGTGAAGGAAACGAAATGATGCGTGACCTTCTTGGTGGTAAAGGTGCTAACCTAGCTGCAATGGTTAATTTAGGTTTACCAGTACCACAAGGGTTTACTGTTACTACAGAAGCATGTAATGAATATTATGCTGATGGTAAGATCATCAATGATGAAATGAAAAAACAAATTGATGAATGTTTGGAAAGATTAGAAAAATTAGCTGGAAAAAAATTAGGTGGATTGGATAATCCTCTATTAGTTTCAGTTCGTTCAGGGGCAAAATTCTCAATGCCTGGAATGATGGATACAATTCTTAATTTAGGTTTGAATGATGAAACTGTTGAAGTTGTAGCTAAACAAACTGGTAATCGTCGTTTTGCTTTTGACAGTTATCGTAGATTTATTCAAATGTATTCTGATGTTGTTTGTGAAGTTGACAAAGAATTATTTGAAGCTAAATTAACTGAATTAAAAACAGCAAATGGATATGAAAGTGATTTAGATATTACAGCTGAAGATTTTGAAAATACTATTATTCCTCAATATAAAGAAATTTTCAAAACTCAATTAGGAAGAGATTTCCCACAAGAAGCTAAAGAACAATTAATGGGAGCTATTTTAGCTGTATTTAGATCTTGGAACAATGATCGTGCTATCATCTATCGTAATTTAAACGGTATTCCTCATGATTTAGGAACTGCTGTAAACGTACAACAAATGGTATTTGGTAACATGGGAAATGATTCAGGTACTGGGGTATTATTTACTCGTAATGCTGCTAATGGTGATAATCACATTTATGGTGAATACTTGATCAACGCTCAAGGTGAAGACGTTGTTGCTGGTATTCGTACACCACAAAAAATCGCTAAATTAGAAGAAGATATGCCTGAAATCTATAAAGAATTAGTTACTATCGTTAAAGGATTAGAAAAACATTACAAAGATATGCAAGACTGTGAATTTACTGTTGAAAATGGTAAATTATTCATCTTACAAACACGTAATGGTAAACGTACAGGTAAAGCTGCTTTGAAAATTGCAGTAGACTTAGTACATGAAGGTTTAATCAATAAATATGAAGCAATGACTCGTGTTGAACCTGATCAAATTTCACAGTTATTGCATCCAAACTTTACTGCTGAAGCTTTAAAATCTGCAGATCCAGTTGTTGAAGGATTACCTGCTTCACCAGGGGCTGGTGCTGGTAAAGTATATTTAACAGCTGAAAAAGTTCATGAAAAAGCTGTGGCTGGTGAAAAAGTTATCTTAGTAAGACATGAAACTTCTCCTGAAGATATTCAAGGAATGGTTGACTGTGAAGGTATCTTAACTTCTACAGGTGGTATGACTAGCCATGCAGCTGTAGTTGCTCGTGGTATGGGTAAATGCTGTATCGTTGGTGCTAAAGCATTAACAATTGATTATGATGCTGGAACATTTACTATTGATGGTAATACTTATCCTGAAGGAACTGAATTATCATTAGATGGTTCTACTGGTAAAGTTTATTTAGGAGTATTAGATTCTGAAGAATCAGAATTAACAGGAGATTTCGCTGAATTAATGTCATGGGCTGATGAAATCAAAAAATTACAAGTTCGTGCTAATGCTGATAGTCCTCGTGATGCTGCTGTAGCAATCAAATTTGGAGCTGAAGGTATTGGTTTATGCCGTACAGAACATATGTTCTTCGAAGGAGATCGTATCGAATATGTAAGACAAATGATCTTATCTGATACAGTGGAAGAAAGAGTTAAAGCATTAGATGAATTATATAAATTCCAAGTTGAAGACTTTAGAGGAATCTATCGTGCAATGGTCGGATTACCAGTAACAGTTCGTTTATTAGATCCACCTCTTCATGAATTCTTACCACACACTGATGAAGAATATCAAGCAGTTGCTGATAAATTAGGTAAGACTTTAGAAGAAGTAAAAACTAAAGGAGCTACTTTAAAAGAAACTAACCCAATGTTAGGACATCGTGGTTCTCGTTTGGCAGTTACTTATCCAGAAATCTATAATATGCAAGTTAAAGCTATTATTGATGCTGCTATTGATGTTGAAAGAGAATTAGGATGTACTATCGTACCAGAAATCATGTTACCATTAATTGGTAGTGAAGCTGAAATCGTTTATGTAAAAAATAATGTTACAAAAGCAATTGAAGCTGCAATCATGGCTAAAAATGCTAAAATTGAATATAAGATTGGTACAATGATTGAAATTCCAAGAGCTGCTTTAACAGCTGATGAAATTGCTAAACATGCAGAATTCTTCTCATTTGGTACAAACGATTTAACTCAAATGACATTTGGATTCTCTCGTGATGATATTGGAAGTTTCTTACCTGAATATATCGACCGTAAAGTGATTCAAGTTGATCCATTCGTATCTTTAGATCAAAGTGGTGTTGGACAATTAGTTGAAATGGCTGCTACTAAAGGTCGTAGTGTTCGTCCTAATATCAAATTAGGTATTTGTGGGGAACATGGTGGAGATCCAGAATCTATTAAATTCTGCCATAAGACAGGATTAACATATGTTTCTTGTTCACCATATCGTGTATTGATTGCACGTCTTGCTGCTGCTCAAGCTGCTGCTGAAGAAATTATTTTGGAACATACTACTGATAAAGTATTAGTAGCTGATAAATAATAACGAAGACGTCTCTTTAATGCAAAGAGACGTTTTTTCTTTTTATACTACAACAAATTTGCTATAATGATAGCGGTGATAAAATGAAGAATATAGTAATTATAGCTACAGGTGGAACGATTGCTGGTAGCGGGAAGATAGGTAAAGCGACAGATTATCATGCTGGAAAGATAGATATCAAAGAAATTATTGATTCGATTCCCACGATCAACGAAGTTGCCAATTTAAAAGCAATCCAGCTTTTTAATGTTGATAGTAATGAAATGGATGAAAAACATTGGCTTTGTCTAACAAAAAAAATCAATGAACTAGCAAACTGTGATGATGTTGATGGTATTGTAGTTACTCATGGTACTGACACGTTAGATGAAACTGCATATTTTTTAAATTTAACAGTTCATACATATAAACCAATTGTTTTAACTGGGGCAATGCGCCCGGCTAGTGCTACTAGTGCTGATGGACCGATGAATTTATATCAAGCAGTTTGCTTAGCTTCAAGCGACGAAGCTTTAGGACATGGCGTAATGGCATTATTTTCGAGTACAATTTATTCAGGACGTGATATTCAAAAGGTGAGTAATTTTAAAATTGATGCTTTTGATCAAAAAGATTTTGGCTGTTTAGGATATATGTATGATGATAAAGTGTTGATGTTTTCGAGAACATTTAAAAAACATACTTTGCAGTCAATTTTTAGTAAAGATTTATCAGAAGAATTACCTGCGGTAGGAATTGTTTATTATTATGCTGGTGCCAAAGTTGAGCTTTTAAAAATGATGGCAGATGAGCATCAGGGGATTGTAATTATTGGCAGTGGTAGTGGTAATTATAGTCGGGTGTGGTTGCAGGAAATTGAGCGCTTGACTAATCAGGGAATAGTGTTTGTTCGGGCTTCGCGGGTAAATCAAGGTATTGTTTATAAAAGTGATGTCTTTGATCCTCATAACGTTTGTATTCCTTCAAATACACTTTCGGGTCAAAAGGCAAGAGTGTTATTAATGTTGGCTTTGAGTAAAACAAGAGATATTAATGAAATTAGACGAATCTTTGATGAGTACTAGGAGATGATACTGTTATGGAACGAATTAAATTAAATTTGGATAGTATTGCAATGATGTTGTTTTGTGCTCATTTAAAAGCATATAAAGAAGTTCCTTTAAGTACTGATGAATGGTTGAAAGTTGAAAAGCTTCTTAAAAAGAAGGATTTAAAAGGCCCGGCGAGTTTACTTTCAATGTCGCAACAAGATTTAGAAGATGTTTTGGAAATTGATGAATTTATTGCTGATAAGATGGTCAGACGTTTGGCAACAGTTAATGTTTTTTTAAGTGTTTTAAATAATTTAGAAGGTAATGGTATCAATGTTACGACTAAATATGAAGAAAATTTTCCAGCTAGATTAGTTGGACAGTTAAAAAAAAGAGCACCATTATACTTATTTTATTGTGGTAATATTAATATTATTAAAGATGGTATTTCATTAATGGGTCTAACTAAAGTAACTAAAAAAGATCGAACATACACGAAGCGTTTAATTGATAAAGCAGTTGAAGATGATTTGGTGTATATTTCTAATGATAGTAAAGGAATTGATGAAGTTGCATTTCATTATGCTTTACAGCAGGACTGCAAATGTGTTAGTTTTGTTTGTGAAAGATTGACAGCGAAACAAAACGAATATAAAAAACACCTAAAAACGGGACAATTGGTAATGTTGAGCGCTGAGGACCCTAATAGTTATTTTAATGTTACTAGTGCTATTGATCGTAATAGTTATGTCTGTGCCCTTTCTAAATATCAAATTGTTATTTCAAGCAGTATAAATAATGGAGCAACCTGGTTTACCGCTTTACAGAATCTTCATAACAATTGGACTATTCCTTTAGCAATTGAAGGGTCATATTTGGGAAATGATCGTTTGTTAGATATGGGAGTCACGCCTATTTATATTAAAGATATTTTGGCGGATCTTTCATTTGATATGATATATGAAAAAAATAAAAGAATCTTGGAAGATCCAGAAGTAAATATCGACCAAATGTCAATATTTGAATTTATAGGAGAATAGTATGAAATTTGATTATAAGAAGTATCCTGTCACAATTATCGTAGTCAGTATATGTGTTTTAGTTTATATTTATACAACATTCAAGTATAGCTTAGATATGAGTGCTCAGCAAGGAATTGAATGTGGTGGATTTAATCCAATCTTAGTGGTTTATTTTAAACAATATTATCGATTAATAACAGCTAACTTTATCCATTTTGGTTTAATGCATATTTTTTGTAATTGTTATTCGTTGATTAATCTAGGCTCTGTAATGGAATATCTGTTAGGACAAAAGCGTTATGGAATCGTGTTAGGAGTATCAGCACTATCAACAACTCTGTTACCATGTTTGTATTTTGTTATTACAGGTAATGGTGCTAATAGTGTAATGGGAGGAATTTCAGGAGCAATATTTGGCTTGATGGGAGCATTATTAGCATTGGCAATAAAATTTAAAAATATTTATGCTTATTTATTTAAACAAATTTCTTCAAGTATATTATTAATGTTATTGATTTCATTTTTGATTCCATCAATTTCATTAGCGGGACATATTTCAGGAATGATTGGCGGATTTGTTGCGATGATGCTGATTATTCGCTTTATGCCTTTAAATATTTGGAAAAAACAAACAACTGCATATAATAATATTGTTAATTAAAGTAAAATATATATAGATGAAAAGGAGAAAAAGATGAAACAAAGAGTTAGAAAAGCAATCATTCCAGCTGCTGGATTAGGAACAAGATTTTTACCAGCAACTAAAGCATTAGCTAAAGAAATGTTACCAATTGTTGATACACCAACAATTCAATATATTATTCAAGAAGCAGTCGATAGTGGGATAGAAGAAATCTTAATTATCACTAATTCTAATAAACATGCCATGGAGAATCATTTTGATAAATCTTATGAATTAGAAGCTCGTTTAATGGAGGCTGGAAAAGTTGAGCAGGTTAAGATGATTCAGGATATTGCAAGTATGGCAAATATTTATTATATTCGTCAAAAAGAGCCAAAAGGATTAGGACATGCGGTATTATGTGCTAAATCATTTATTGGTGATGAGCCATTTGCAGTGCTATTAGGTGATGATATCGTCGTAAACGAAAATGGTAAACCGGCTTTGAAACAATTGATCGATGCATATATGAGTAAAGAGGCTTCGGTTGTGGGAGTGCAAACAGTTAATCATAATGAGGTAAATAAATATGGAATCGTTAGTCCGTCCAAATCACACCCGGTTGAAAGTTCAGGAAGATTAGTAAAATTAAATGATATGGTTGAAAAGCCTGCAATAGATAAGGCTCCTAGTGATATGGCGGTATTAGGGCGTTATGTCTTAACTCCTAAAGTTTTTGAATTGTTAGAGACTCAGGGAAAAGGGGCTGGCGGAGAAATTCAATTAACTGATGCGATTAAACGTTTGATGGATATTCAAGCTGTTTATGCATATGATTTTGAAGGAATTAGATATGATGTTGGTGATAAATTTGGTTTTATCAAAGCTACGATTGATTTTGCGTTAAATCGTGATGATTTAAAAGATAAGGTTCAAGAATATATTGAAACAATTGTAAAAGGTAAATAATGATGAGTATTAAGGATAAATATAACGATTATAAGGAAAGAAAAGAAGCTCAGGCGTTTTTTAATCGCCATAATGATGAAAAAGTTTATGGTAAAGATTATTTGACAGCTATAGTTGTGGGGTTGGGAGTTACAGCTGTTTTAGGGGTAATCATGGAATGGGTAATAGCTAAAATCGGTATTAATTTTTCATATTTTTCAATTATTGTTGGAATATTGCAGGCTCGAGCAGTTAGAAAAGTTTTGAATAAAAGTGGTGAAAAATTAGCTGTTATATCGGTTATAACTTTTATTTTAGGAATTATTTTTGCTCAAACTATTTATATGTGTATTAGGTTATCATATTTTAATATGCAGATATTAGTAAATACGTTTATATATTATATAAGATACATGTTTGTAGGAGATTTTTTAAATACTGTTATATATATATTTGGTGCAGCAGCTTCATATATGGCTTTAAAAGATTAAGACATTTAAATACTTTTAATTGAATAACGGTTTTGGCAATTTATAGCTAGCAAATAAATAATTGCCGTAGTATAATGTATTTATGCAAAAGGAGGATTTAAAAAAATGGCTAAAAAGTTTTTATCAATGGATGGTAATACTGCTGCTGCGCATGTAGCTTATGCGTTTACAGAAGTAGCAAGTATCTATCCTATTACACCTTCATCTCCAATGGCTGAAAATGCAGAAGCCTGGGCTGCTCAAGGAAAGAAAAATATCTTTGGCTCACCAGTTAATGTAATTGAAATGCAATCAGAAGCAGGAGCTGCAGGTGCTGTTCATGGGGCTTTACAAGGTGGGGCATTAGCAACAACTTTTACAGCGTCACAGGGACTATTGTTGATGATTCCTAATTTATATAAGATTGCAGGTGAATTATTACCTGGAGTATTCCATGTATCTGCTCGTGCACTTGCAACTAGATCATTAAATATTTTTGGCGATCATCAAGATATTTATGCTTGCCGTCAAGTTGGAATGCCAATGATTTGTTCACATTCTGTCCAAGAAGTTATGGATTTAGGAGGAATTGCTCATTTAACTGCAATCAAAGGATCTGTTCCTGTAATGCATTTCTTTGATGGTTTTAGAACATCACATGAAATTCAAAAAGTTGAAGTTATGGATTATGATGTACTTGCAAGTTTATTAGATCGTGAAGCGCTTGCAAGATATAAAAAAAGTGCTTTAAATCCACATATTAATCCTATTGAACGTGGTGGGGCAGAAAATGATGATATTTATTTCCAAGGACGCGAAGCACAAAATAAACATTATGAAGCAGTAGTTGAAATTGTTGCTGATTATATGAAAAAGATTTCTGAAATTACGGGAAGAGAATATGCACCATTTACATATTATGGTGATCCTGATGCAACAAGAGTAATTATTGCAATGGGTTCAGTGACTGAAACAATTAAAGAAACAATTGATGAAATGAGTCGAAACGGTGAACGTGTAGGTTTAATTAAAGTGCACTTATATCGACCATTCTCTGCAAAATATTTATTGAATGTTTTACCAGATACAGTAGAGAAAGTTGCTGTGTTGGATCGTACTAAAGAAATGGGAGCTACAGGTGAACCACTATATTTGGATGTATGTAGTGTTTTGAAAGATGTAGATCATGTTAAAACAATTGTTGGTGGACGCTATGGAATGGGTTCTAAAGATACTACACCACGACAAATTAAAGCAGTTTATGATCATTTATTGCAAGATGATCCATTTACATCATTTACAATTGGTATTAATGATGATGTGACAAATTTATCATTGAAAGAAGATCCTGATTTTAATGTTAAAGCTGATTATACAGCATGTTTATTCTATGGTTTAGGATCAGATGGGACAGTTTCAGCGAATAAATCAGCAATTAAAATCATCGGAGATCATACTGATTTATATTCTCAAGCGTATTTTGCTTATGATAGTAAAAAAGCTGGTGGGGCGACTCGCTCTAATTTAAGATTTGGACATAGTCCAATTAGAGCTACATATTATGTTAATAATGCTGATTTTATTTCTTGTTCTTTAGATAACTATTGTTTAAAATATGACATGTTAAAGAATCTAAAAAAAGGTGGAACTTTCTTATTAAATACTGAATTTAATGAAAGTGAGATCATAGATTATTTACCAAACAAATTGAAAAAACAATTGGCAGATCTAGAAGCTAAATTCTATATTATCAATGCTAATAAAATTGCTCATGAAATTGGTATGGGAAGAAGAACTAATACGATTCTTCAATCTGCGTTCTTTGCATTAAATCCACAAATCTTACCAATTGATGAAGCTATTACATATATGAAAGAAATGGCTAAAAAGACATATGGTAAAAAAGGTGATGCTATTGTAGAACTAAATTATAAAGCTATTGATGCTGGTAAAGATGCTATTGTCGAAGTCAAAGTTGATCCAAGCTGGAAAGATTTGACAGTAACTAGTCGCCGTGAAAGAACTGGTGATGAACATTTTGATAATTTTGTATCTATAATTAATAAATTAGATGGATATGATTTACCAGTTTCTGCATTTATGGATAAATTAGATGGTTCAATGAAATCTGGAGTTGCTATTAAAGAAAAACGAGCTATCGCTACTGAGGTGCCTCGTTGGAAAAAAGAAAACTGTATTCAATGTAATAACTGTGTAATGGTTTGTCCACATGCAACAATCAGAGCATTCTTGATCGATGATGAGGAAATGGCAGACTTACCAGAAAATATCAGTGATGATGTTTTAAAACCAATGGGTAAAAATGTTGATGGATTAGTATATCGAATTCAAGTTTCACCAGATAACTGTGTTGGCTGTGGATTGTGTGTGACTGAATGTCCTGGTAAAAAAGGCGAAAAAGCTCTTGAAATGGTACCAGTGAAAGAGGAATTGAAACATGCTAAGTTAGCAGATCATATGTATGAACATGTTGCTTATAAGACTGATAAATATCCTTTAACAACGGTAAAGGGTGTTGGTTTTATGAGACCATATTTTGAAGTTTCAGGTGCTTGTGGTGGTTGTGGAGAAACGCCATATTATCGTTTGGCTTCACAATTATTTGGTAAAGATATGATGATTGCTAATGCTACAGGATGTAGTTCTATCTATTCTGGTTCTACTCCTTCAACACCATGTAATATTGATAAAAATGGACAAGGACCAGCATGGGCTAACTCATTATTTGAAGATAATGCTGAATATGGTTTTGGAATGAAATTAGCTGAAAATTATAAAACAAATCATTTATTAAGTGTAATCGATGCTAATAAAGCTGATTGTGAACCTGAATTACAAGCATTATTAGATGAATATGTTGCAAATAAAGGTAATCGTGAACAAGAAAGAGCAATCGTTGATAAAATGTTACCATTGATCGTTGCTTCTAAAAATGAAGGTATTAAAGAATTATTAAGTCAAGAAGGTGATTTAGTAAGTAAATCACAATGGATCATCGGTGGTGATGGTTGGGCATATGACATTGGTTATGGTGGTGTAGACCATGTTTTAGCCAGTGATCAAAACGTTAATATTTTAGTATTAGATACTGAAGTGTATTCAAATACTGGTGGACAATCATCTAAATCATCACAAGCTGGTTCAATTGCTAAATTTACAGCTGGCGGTAAAACGGTGGCTAAAAAAGATTTAGCCCAAATTGCTATGGCATATGGTCATGTATATGTTGCTCAAGTTGCAATGGGGGCTAATCCAATGCAAACTATCAAAGCGTTTAAAGAAGCTGAATCATATAATGGACCATCACTAATTATTGCTTATTCTCCATGTATGGAACATGGAATCAAAGGTGGTCTAGCTAATCATCAAAGACAGCAAAAAGATGCTATAGCTTGTGGATATTTTAACTTGTTAAGATATGACCCACGTTTAGAAGAAGCTGGAAAGAATCCATTACAAATAGATTCTAAAGAACCTGATTTTGATAAATTTAAAGATTTCTTGTTATCTGAAAATCGATTTGCACAATTATCAAAAGTTAATCCAGCTCACGCTGAAGAATTAATGGATAAATGTTTAGCTGATGCTAAAAAGCGTCGGATGCGTTTAAATAGAATGGTTTAAAAAATAAATTAAAGAGACTGAAAGAAAATGTTGTTTAATTAAATAACATTTGACAGCAGTCTTTTTTTGTAGAGTTTAGTATGATTCACAAAAAAATTATAGCTTTTTAGATTGCAATGTGAATAAAAAAAATATATATGTTTTAGCAACTTTCTAGAAAATACTAAAGTTAACATCATTGGATTTAATGCAAGAAATTAAAAATGTTATTGCAGTAATTAACATGAGATTTCTATAATAATGAAAAATATGTTAATGATCATCTAAAAATATATAGGAAACAGGAAGATTTGAAACAAAATATGTTTTAATTTTTCATGAATTTTATTTTAAAAGATATTTTTTAACAAATTTATTAAAAAAAAGAATAAAATTCTTTACATTCATCAATAATAGTGATAGAATGTTAATGCACTTGAGAAAAGTGGAGAGATCATTGAAAACTAAACAGAATTAAGAAACACACGTCAAAGAAGAGAAAAAGAAGAGCTAAACAAACGAAAGATTGTAAAGATAAAGAGACAATGGAGAGTTTGATCCTGGCTCAGGATGAACGCTGGCGGCGTGCCTAATACATGCAAGTCGAACGCGGGCAGTAATGTCCGAGTGGCGAACGGGTGAGTAAGACATAAGTAACCTGCCCTTTACAGGGGGATAACTATTGGAAACGATAGCTAAGACCGCATAGGTAAAGATACCGCATGGTAGGTTTATTAAAAGTGC
>NZ_JMLH01000064.1 GCF_000686665.1 Thomasclavelia saccharogumia DSM 17460
ATTAGTATACAATGAATTTCTTGTTTAACCTATTTTTTTCTATAAAAGAAATAATTTTTAAATCTATTTATTCTAATAAATACCAATTTTCCTATGGTTATGTTATATTTATAAATAGGATGTGATCAGATGAAATTAAGACTAACAAAAAACAGTGATTTAAATGCAGTTATGGAAATTATTAATCAAGCTAAATCTTATTTTAAAGCCCAAGGCATCAATCAATGGCAAGATGGTTATCCAAACGAAATTTCCATTATTAACGATATTGGACAACATGAGGCTTATGTTTTAGAAGATGATGGTAAAATTATTGCCACAGCAATGATTTCCAAAGCTATAGAACCTAATTATAACTATATCGAAGGGAAATGGTTACAAGACGGTAAATATCTTGTAGTACATAGAATTGCTATCCGCGATAATTATAAAGGGCAGGGACTAGCAAAAATAATTCTAGATGAAACTTTAAAATTATTTCCTAACATATCAAGTATTCGAATGGATACGCATGATGATAATCTTTCTATGCAGCGTTTTTTAACTAAATATGGCTTTAATTATTGTGGTACTATTTATTTAGAAAACAAAGAGAAACGTCGAGCTTATGAAAAGCTTCTTTAACCTGCAAAATTTTGCAGGTTTTATTTTGATTATTAAAATCAAAACCTAAATAAGCAAAATCATTCATATTTATAATCATTTTACATATCTTAAGATGAGGTGAAAAAATGAACTGTAAGATAGATAGACCTTATCCTAAAGTAGCGATTGAGGCACCAAATGAAACATATGGACTAATGATTTTAGATAATGTTGGCGGTATGAATTCTAAAATTTCTGCCATTAGTCAATATATTTATGATCATGCTATTACTAGTAAAGAATTTCTTGAATTAAAACAAATATTTTTAGATATTTCATTGGTTGAAATCCATCATTTAAATATATTTATGGAATTAGCACTAAAATTAGAAATGGATCCCCGCTGGTGGACCTGTTTAAATGACCAGTGCTGTTATTGGTCACCTTCATATTTAAACTATCCGCAACAAATCGATGAAATATTACAAACTGCCATCGATAACGAGTATCAGGCAATCAATAAGTATATGTATCAAATTAAAATTATTAAAGACCCTTTTATTGTTGCAATTTTAAAACGAATCATTGAAGATGAAGAATTACACATTAAGATTTTAAAAGAATGGCAGGCTAAATTAGTTAGATAAACTAACTAATTAGCTTGCCTTCTTTCAATAGCTGCAACATTTCTAAATTTTGTGCTGCGCTGCCTACATAATTATTTATTCCATTTAGATTAGCTAGTCGCCTTCTGTTTTCAAAACTGATATCTTCACCAATCTCACTTAAAGCATTTACCAAACTATCACCGACATAATTAGGATTAGATAAATAATTTACTTTTCCTTCAATTACCTGATCATTTACCCAGCCCTGATCTTCACCTATCAAGTATGGATTACGAGCATTTCGCACGATCCTGCTTATTCTTCCGACATTACGATATGGTCGCAATGGATTAGTAGATTCACTTGTCAAAAACACATAATTAAATCTAACTGTATCACCTATTTTATATTGTTCTACAGGCGTATTCTTATCAAAATTATTTTTTCCGGCTTGTTTAATTATTGTCGGAAAGTCTTTGTAGCAATAATTTAAGTCTACTATCGTTGGTACACCCTCTACCCAGCCAGTTGATGAATACTGCCACATATCATACGGCTTATCAAAATTCAATTCTGAAGCATAGTTAGCAACCCAGCGTGTATAATTATCAAAAATATTGCTCGTTAATTTTGTTTTCCACCAGTATAAAGAGGCATACATTCCAACAAAATAACCTTCTTTTTCTAATTCATCAGCAAAGGCCTTTGCAATATTTGCAATTACCGCATTTGATTGTTTCCCTGTAGTATTTTCATCTTCTAAATCGTAATATACAGGATAAGCCATTTTATAATCTTTGACTAAACGCATTACATGCTGGGCTTCACCTTTAGCATCACTGCTGTTTTTCGCATAAGAATATAAATATACACCAAAAGGAATACCCAATCTTGTGCACTCATCAGCATTTCTTTTAAATAATTTATCATCCTGACCAGGAAGATCCTGTCCATAACCGCATCTTATAATTGCAAAATCAATATGTTTTTTTGCTGTTTCCCAATCAATCAAGCCTTGATATTGTGAAACATCAATTCCATGTGTCAATACATCTGTTCTCAATTCCATTATTTTTCCTCCCAATTTTAATATATGAAGATTTTATGAAAATGTGTGACTTTGACAACATTTTCATCATTTGGGTGTTAAAATAAAAATAATGTGATATAATCACATTGATATGGATTTTCAATTCATATAACTTAAATTGAATATAAAATTTTATAATATATTAAAAAAATAGGAGGTAATTAAATGAAAAAGCTATTCATTTCAACCTTAGGTGTATGTACGGCACTATCGTTATTCATTTTTCCTACAACCATTAAGGCGACTGATTTTGAAGGGCAAGAAGATAAGTATATGAAAATTTGTTCTTCTTCCAATCTGTCAAATAGTAATTTAAATACGTGCAAAGAATTTAATACATATCTTAAAAACAAAAATCAAGAATTAAAAAATCAAGTTAATGATACTAAAAATGAGGCTTCTAATACTAAAGCTAATATTGATAGTATCACAGCAGAAATCACTTCATTAAATGATGATATTGCTCAAAAAGAAGCTGAAATCAATTATTTACAAACATCTATTTCTAATTTAGAAGCTAGTATTGAAAAAAAAGAAACAGAACTTAAAGATCGAATGTATTCAATGCAAACCTATATGAATGATAATTCATATATTGACTTTATCTTCGGCGCATCAGATTTTTCTGATATGTTTTCTAGAATCCAAAGCATTAATGAATTAACATCTTACGATAAAGAATTAGTATCTGAATTAGCTGATGAGAAAAAACAAGTTGAATCACAAAAAGCCACAGTAGTTAGTGCAAAAGCTAATATTGAAGCTCAACGTGAAGCTAAAAAAACGTTGCAAGAGCAATTTGAAGCATTGTATATTGAACAAAATGCTGAAATAATTGCTCAAGAAAAAGCAGCACTACAAGCTCAAAACAGCAGTCAAAAGATCGATGATAATTTAGCTGCCTTTGCTGCTGCTGTAAAAGAATCTGAAGTTCCAAGTGGTAATGTAGTTTCTGGTAATTCTGAAATTGGTAATGCAATCGCAAACAAGGCATTAAGTAAACAAGGAAGTGTTTATGTATATGGAGCTTGTCATAGTATGTCCGAAATCGCTAATCCTAATCAATCAACTTTTGATTGTTCTGGTTTAGTTAGCTGGGCTTTCTATCAAGCCGGTGTCAACATTGGCAGCAACAGTACTAAAACATTAGCAAATAAAGGGGTATCGGTATCACGTAGTAATATGCAGGCTGGAGATATTATTTTGTTTAGTAGTAACGGCAGCGCTAGTGGTATCCATCATGTTGGTATTTATATTGGTGGTGGAAATATGGTACACGCTCCACAAACTGGTGACGTAGTAAAAATTGCCTCTTTAAGCAGTTCTTATTATCAGGCTCACTGGTATGATGTTAGAAGATTATATTAGATAAGCAAATTGCTTATCTTTTTATTTATTAAAAATAGTCTTTTAACTTAGAAAATTTATAAACATCTATTTACTTATGTCGAATTTTGTAGGATAATTACCGTGTATCGAGGTGATTAAATGAAAATTAAAAAAATTATACCGGCAATAGTTGTATTGTCACTTTTAACAACTACATATTCTAATGTCTTACCAGTAAAAGCTGTAGATTTTGAAGGTAATGAAAGTAAATATATGAATTTATGTTCATCTTCTAATATATCTAGCAGTAATAAATCGACATGTGAACAATTTAATAAATATTTAAAAGAAAAAAATAAAGATTTAACTGCTCAATTAGCTTCTCAAAAAGAAGCTGCTAATGATACTAAAGCAACACTTGAAAGTGTTCAAAAACAATTAGATGAAATTAATAAACAAATTAGTGATAAAGAAGCTGAAATTAATTATTTAACAACAACGATTTCTAATCTTCAAGCAAGTATTGAAAAAAATACTCAATTATTAAAAGATCGAATGTATTCAATGCAATCTTATAGTAATGATAATACATTCATCAACTTTATTTTTGGTGCTTCTAATTTTTCTGATATGTTTGCTAGAATCGAAGGATTTAATGAATTAACTAGAAGTGATAAAGAATTGATTGCTGAATTAAGCAATCAAAAAATTCAAGTTGAAGAACAGCAAAAAACACTTGAAGATGCTAAAACAGCATTATTGAGTCAACAGGAAGCCCAAAAAACTTTACAAAATAAATATACTGCTTTATTAGAAGAACAAAATAAAAATATTGCTTCTACTCAAAACGCTATTTATGATTATGGTGAAATGACAGAAAGTTTAAATGCAGCAATTGAAGAATTCAACAAAAACGCATACGAAACCCCTGCTCCTACACCACCAAAGCCAAATACTTCAAACAATAATTCAAATAACAGCAGTAATAATAATAGCAACAACAATAACAGTAATAATAACAACAATAGCAATAACAACAATTCATCAAACATTAGTAATTTAGGTGAAAAGATCTATGCTGCTGCATATAGCCAACTGGGAAAACGCTATTGGTGGGGAGCTTCTGGTCCTGATTATTACGATTGTTCAGGTTTAGTATATTGGAGTCTAAGACAAGCTGGTGTTTCTGGAGGACGTGGTACTGCATCATCTTATTCACAAAAATGGACAGGTGTCAGCTTTAACAATTCTCAAACTGGTGATTTAGTATGTTTTGGAAGTCCTGCTTATCACATTGGAATTGTAATCGTTAACTCTGATGGTTCAAGATCAATGATTCATGCTGGAGGTGGCGATAGCTCTACTCATGGTGATAATCCTAATGCTTGTGTTAAAATTTCTTCGATAGAACCAGGGTCATATTATTACTCTAGAATTTCAACAATCCGGCATGTTAATTAACACTGATAAACTAATATATCATTAAAGCACAAAAAAATGTGTTATGGCCTAAGCCATAACACATTTTTCTATATCTGATTCATAACTGTCAGTATTTTGTCCTTGACATTAAAATCAATTTATAATCAGTGTTTTTTTTATTTATATATTTAAATATCTTTAACATATGCTATAATCATTCAAAGAATGGGGGTTATTATGAAATATATACATCAATTTTTAATTATTTTAACTGTTTCCTTTATTGGAGAACTGCTTGGATTGATTTTACCATTACCTATTCCTGCAAGTGTATATGGTTTAGGAATTATGTTAATATGTTTATTTACAGGTGTTATTAAAATTAAACAAATTGAAGATGTTGCAGATTGGTTAATATTAATTATGCCAGTATTATTTGTACCTTCTGCAGTTAGTCTGATCAATGTAGGAGAAACGATAATGAAAGATATTTTAATTATTAGTGTCATTACTTTGATTAGTACTATAGTTGTTATGGTTGTTACAGGAAAAGTTGCTCAATCTATAATTGAAAGAAAGGAGCATCATGAAAGTGAATGATATTTTAATTGATACTGTTTATTTTGGATTAGTGATAAGTTTTTTATGTTATTGGATAGCAATGCAAATTAGAAAAAAGTTACCCTATCCAATATTTAATCCACTATTAATTAGTGCTATCATTATTATTAGTATCTTAGTTATTTTTAACATTGATTTTGATACCTATAATAAAGGTGCACAATTTATTACTATGCTGTTAACACCATCAACTGTATGTCTCGCTATTCCTTTATATAAACAGATAAAAATTTTAATTAAACATTTTGATGCTATTATAATCAGTCTTTTAAGTGGATGTATAGCTGGTATTGCATCAATATTTATCATATGTTTTTTTATGAAAGTTGAACCTATTATTTATTATTCACTTTTACCAAAATCAATTACCACTGCGATTGCTATCGGTGTTTCTGATAAAATAGGCGGTAATTCTACTATTACTGTAGGGGTTGTCATCGTTACAGGTATTTTAGGTGCGATTATCGCTAAAAGTATCTGCAAACTATGTAATATTAAACATCCTGTTGCAATTGGCTTAGCACTTGGAAACAGCGCTCACGCAATCGGTACAGCAAAAGCTCTTGAATTTGGTGAAATAGAAGGTGCCATGAGTAGTTTATCTATTGTAATATCTGGATTATTAACTGTAATCATTGCTCCATTAATGGCTACATTACTTTAATCTTATTACACAAATAAAGTATAAATCTCAAACCGTTGAAATATTTTTTTAACGGTTTTTAAGTTAACATATAAATAATCGTTCACGATTAATTTTTCATTATTCACCATATATTTTCCTTTGCTGATATCAACAAGTTTATTATTAAACACAAATAATTTATTTTATCAAATATATTACAATAAAATAATTTAAAAGCAAACAGTAGTATAACTTAATATAAACTTGTAAAATCGCTATTCCTCATTAAATTCATACCAACTTATAAAATGATTAATTTCTAGATTCTTCCTTCTTTATTTATGATTTTTTATTCGTAAATAAAGCTTTCTTAATAAATTTTCTCCATTATTAAGATTTACTGTCTTATAAAAGGCATTTCATGACCAGCATAAAGTTATCTATTATTAACGCAATTTAAGAATAAATATAATAAAATGTTAGCAACAATAAATTAAATTTTTATATAATTATTCAACATTTTAGCATAATACCATTTACCCATAATATTTCATTAAATTTCCATATGCTGGATCCAAAAACTATAAAAAAACAGTCTTCAATTACGTTTTATAACTGAAAACTGTTTTAAATTTAAGAGAGAATCTTATTTTATTACAATTTCAAAAAAGACTTTACTACATACTATTTATATGTTCTTCTTTTTTTATTTATTGCTAATACCATTGAAGCTAATGCTAATCCTGCTAATGAATAGCCTAAACTTACTGTATCTCCAGTCCTGATACTTACAGTTGTATCTCCTGATTTTACTGTGTCGCTTGTTACATTTTCATTTACTACAGGTAATTCTGAATTAACTGCTAATCCTTCAATTGCACTGTTCAATGCTGCTACAGCTGCTTCCACTTCTGCTTCTGTAGCTTCTGGATCATCTAATACTGCTTGGACACCATTTAATGTTTCTTGCAATACATTCCATGATTCAGCTGTATAGCTAGCTACATTTAAACCTTGGACCTTATTAATTAGGTCATTTAATAAATCTTTATTTGGTTTTAGTCTCAAGTTCAAGAAGGCTTTTACTAATTCTGTATAGGCTTCATCTACTTCATCCTGCATTGCATTTTCATTAGCTAATACATCTTTAGCTTTTTCCAATACAGCTAACATATTAGACCATGATGATTCAATGTATTTACTTTCATCTAATCCATTGATTTGATCTACTTGTTTTTGTAATGCTGTTTTATCTCCTTTATAGAATTCCAACATCTGCATTACATTTGCTAGTCGAGTAAAAGCATTATTTACTTCTTCTTGAGTGGCACCTATATCATTGTAAACTGCATTAGCTTCATCTCTCGCTGTTTTGAATTCATCAGCTACTACTGGAATTACTTTTTCTAAATCTTTATCAGTAATTGCATTAGCTAAATCAATTGCAATCTTTAATGCAGTTTTATCACTATCAACTACTTTATCTCCATATAAATGGAATTCATATACTCTAGCATTATCTTCATTAGCGCTACCTAATTTTTTAATTAATAATCTAAAATTATCACCTATAACTGGTGTATCTAAGTTTGCATAATAAAGATTCTCTTGGTTACCAGTTACATTATGAACATCTTTCCATTCACCGTTTTCTTTAACTTGTAATTGGAAATCTCTTGTAATATAACTTGAATTTTCTTTTTCTGCACTCAATAATTCTAAAGCATCTACACGGTATTTTTGTGGTAATTTTACTTCTAGCCAGTAATATCCATTATCATCATTACTATTACGACAACTCCATTTTGTATTTGTATCAAAATCAATTGCTTTAATAGCTTCTTCATTTTCATTAACAGCATGATTTACTGATACTTCAATACCAGGAGTTTTCATAATACTTCCAGTAAATGTTGAATAATCCTTATCACCATAAAGTTCAACTTCATAAATTCTCGTTGTTCTAGCTTGATTTGCTTGAGTTGGGTTTGTTACATACAAACGAACATAACGTCCTTCAAACATAGGTAAAGTTCTTGAAGTTGTTGAATCAGTGTTTCCTACAACACTATCAACATCTAACCATTCATCACCTGATTTTACTTGAAGTTTGAAATCTCTTGTATTATATGATGCTTGTTCTCCACCAGCTTGAGCATGTTTTACAACCCATTTATTTAATTGATAAACATCTCCTAAATCTATTTCTAACCAGAAATCTGGATTTGCTGATGACTCATTATCTTTACTACACCATTTAGTTTTAATATTACCGTCAACAGCATATTTTCCATCTTCTGCTTCGCTATGTCTACCACTAGCTGTTACATTTTTATTTTTAGCTATATTTTCAGTAGAATTTAATTTTTTACCTGTTAAACCACTACTATTTTCTACTTTTAATTTTAATGAATCTGAAACATTTCCAAAAAGATCAACTGCTACTACAGTATAATAGAAAGTTCCTGCTTGTTTTGTTTCACTATAACTTAAATCATTTGTAGATGTTAAAAGACTTACTTCATCTAAATCATAATTTTCTTCATCACCACTATATACTCGATACTCTTTAATCTTTATATTATCAGTTGCTTCAGGCCAACTAAATTTAACTAGACCAATATCAAGATATCTTTCATCTAACTTAATTTCACCATTAAGTATAGGTTTTTCGAAATCAGAAACATCTACTTTTATAACAGATAAATTTAATGATTTATTCCCAAAATAATCTTCTGCTTCTACTTTAAAATATTTAACTACATTTGATACATCAAATGCATAAGTTGTATCTTTAGTTGATGTAACTAATGTTTCATCATTTAATTCAAAATCTTCTTGAGTTGAGCTATAGATGTTATATTGTTTAATTTGTGTATTATCTGTAGCTTCATCCCAATTTAATGCTAATGTACCTTCATTTAATTTTGAATCATCTAATGTTAATCCTGTTACATCACTTGGATTTTCATTATCTACTTCTCTTGCCCAATCACTTGGTTGACTACCCATTACATATTCTAAAATTCCACCTTCTTTAATTTGATCCCAAGTTAATTTAGAAGATGTTAATGGTTGTCCATTCCATGTTGCTGATTGAACATAGATATTTTCATCACTAACATTGATTCCTTTAATAACAAAATCATTTCCTGTTCCTAAATGATAAGTAACTTCTGGTAAACGTGTTCCATGTAAATAATAATTATTAGTTCCTGACATTGGGAAGAATCCACTCATCATAAACAAATACATTGAACTCATTGCACCATTATCTTCATCACCTGGATAACCAACATCAGTATATTTACTTAAATACACATCAACCCATTTACTTGCTAAATCAGGACGTTGAACTTCATCACTTGCTAAAGTCCAAATTGTTTGGAATGCAGGTTCATTTGCAAAATTGATATAACCTTGTCCTAAAGCATAATCTAAACGATCAGCATATTCATATTTACCGCCCATTTTTTCTACTAATGTTGGTAAATCAAATGTAGGAGCATAACTTCCTTCCCAAATTCCCGCTTCATAGAAGTCGTCATTATAACCTTGCCATAATTTTTCAGTTCCATCATTTCCTACAAAATGACTTGGATCCACAGTTGCATAACTTCCATCTGCCGCTCTTTTATGAATAAATCCTTTATAACCATCTGATGATACAAGATTTTCATCCCAGTTATTTAACCATTTTTTAGAAGATTGAATATATTTTTCATAATCTTCTTGATAACCTAACCCATTTGCCATCATAGCTACAGCATAATCATTATAAGCAAAACCTACTGTTGCTGAACTTGGTTTCAAACGCCACGAATACTTATCACCATTAATCGCTTCTGTTTCACCAGTATTCCATCCTAGTGTTGCATAATTTTTTGAACGATAATTTTCTGCTTCACTTTTAACAACTTGATAAGCTTCTTGCCAATCTACACCTTCAATTCCTTTTAAATATGCATCAGCAATGATATTTTCAATATCATTTCCACCTTGTCCACAAACATATTCTTTTCCTTGAATATAAGCATCTGATATTTTTCCAGTCTCTTTATAACGTTTAATAAATGAATTAATATTTGCTGCAACCATTTCTGGACGAGTTAATTGTAAAAACGGAAATACTGTTCGCCAAGAATCCCACAATGTATAATAATCATCCCAAGTACCATGATCTTCTGTACGATCTCTTGGTTGAACATTAGTATGATATAAAGCAGTATAGAATTTACCTTTTGTTTCTTCGTCAACTTGACTACCTAATTCTACTTCCCCAAGAATTTCATTCCATATATCTTGGGCTTCTTCTTTTTCTTTTTCAAAATCAAATTCACTAATTTCATTATTTAAAAATTCTTTTGCTTTATCTACACTTACAAAAGAAATTGCAATTTTAACATTAACTTCTTGATTACTTGAAGTATCAAATTTTACATAGGCTCCAAAATGTTCATTATTAGATGTTTTTTCTAAACTTAAAACATCATTTTTTAATCCACCATTATCCCATGTTCCAATTTCTTCAATATCTTGATCAAATTCTAAAGCAAAATACATATTCCAATCACTAGGGTTCCAGTTTTTACTAAATGTACCACCACCAGTAATCATTTTATTTTCTTTATCAATATTAACTGATCCAGCTTTTAAAGCTACTTCTCCGCCAATTTTTCTACTTACATCAATTAATAATGATGAATCAGCATTTTCTGGATAAGTGAAACGATAAATTGCTGAATGGTGATTAGGTGTTACTTCAGCTTTAATATCATATTTATCAAGCTTAACTGTATAATAATTTGCTTGTCCTTTTTCTTCACTTATACTTGAAGCATGATCCCGATCACTTGTTTTTATTTCACCAGTTTGAGGTGATAATAAAAAATTACCATATGATTTTGTTCCTCCAGAACCTTGCGTATATAACTGACCAAAACCAACTACAGGATTTCCGCGATGATACCCTCCATTATCAGGTGGTGTTGTTTCAGGACTTGGATGAATAGATCCATTAGGTAATGATGGACCGGCTGATGTTGATCCTTCATCGACATTAGTTCCAAATAATGTATTCGTATATTCAACATAATTTTCATCAGTTTCACATGTTGCATCAACATTTATACTATTTATCGAAAAAACCGACATAATCATAAATGCTGATAATAAAACAGCAACAACTTTTTTTCCACGAATATTCATAATCTCATTTTTCCTTTCTCAAAATTAAAATTATTAATTAAAATATTATACATAATCTAAAATTCTATTAATTTCACCTCCTTAGATCATTAAAAAACTTATTTACATTTTAATTATAAATTTATTAAAAAATTTTTACTATTTAGAACTTTTGTAATTATTTTTTCAAAAATTAAATATAAAATTTTTTAAAAACTTTTTTACAAAAATTTTATATCAATAAATCAAAAGAGGCTGTAACGCATTTAAAAATGTGTTTGACCAAAAATAAAAAATAGCACTTAAACTCAGATGAGTATAGGTGCTATTTTGGGTATAATTAGATTATTATCACATCATAAAAGAATTATAACCATGGATATTTCTGTGAAAAAAGTCGACATACTTATCTAAGCGACTTCTAATACAGTTCTACAAATATCATCATAGGAAACATATTTTTTTAAAAAAGAAAAATTTAGTAGTAAATAAGATTGAAATGAGTTATAGTTTAAAATGTTAATATTATTATTTTGCATGAAAATATTATACCAAAAAAACGCTCGCTTGAGCGCTTTTTTGTTTTATGAAACTGTAAAATAATTATTTACTTGTTCTCATTCATTAATCTATATTCAAAGTCTTATTTATGTGCTTTTCTTTTTTTATTTGCAACTAATACCATTGAAGCTACTGCTAATCCTGCTAGTGAATATCCTAAACTTGCACTATCTCCTGTCTTGATACTTGCTGTTGTATCTCCTGCTTTTACTACAGTGTTTGCTACACCTGCTTCTACACTATTTTCTGGATTTGTTACTAATAATCCTGCTAACGCATTTTCCATTGCTTCTACAGCTGCTGCAACTTCTTCTTCTGTTGCATTTTCATTTGCTATTGTTGCCTGTGCATTTAATAATGCATCTTCTACTACTTGCCATGCTGCCATGCTATAATTAGCTGCATTTAAACTTTGAGCTCTATTTATTAAACTGTTTAATAAGTCTTTGCTTGGTTTTAATCTTAAGTCTAAATATGCTCTTACAACTGCATCATATACTTCATTTACTTCATCCTGCATTGCATTTTCATTAGCCAATACATCATTTGCATTTTCTAATGTTGAAGCAAATTCATTCCATGTAATATCTGTATATAAGTTTGCATCTAAATCACTTACACTATTTACAAATGCCTGTAATGCTGTTTTATCTCCTTTGATGAAATCTAACATTTGCATTGCATTAGCTAAACGAGCAAATGCGTTATCAATTTGTGCTTGACTAGCACTATTATTAGCTAAAACTTCTTGAGCCTGGGCTAAAGCTGCATTAAATTCATTTGCTACTACTGGTACAACTTTTTCTAATTGTTCTTCACTTACATTATTTGCTACTTCTACAGCGATTTCTAATGCTGTTTTATCAGCATCTACTACTGGATTATCTTCTTTTGTCCAGCATATATCTTTTGCAAATGTATAAACACATTGTCCCCATGTATAAATATCATGTGAACCATGTACTAATCCTCCATCAATGAAGTTTTCTTCTGGCATAGCTAATTTACACCAGTCACGAATTGTTTCATATGCTCCATAATATCCAAATCCATTAGCAAACAATGCTGTATCTGAATCTCCTGCCATTGTAAATACTACTGAATTTAATAAATCTTCTGATGGTTCGATATTAGCATATACTTCTTCTAAGTATGCTGCCCCATCACTATAGAATCTATTTGAATTATATTCAAATCCATCTTTGAATGTTGCATTTCCAATATTACATCCTGAGAAAATTCCAAAATATCCAAAACTATCTGCATGATGGAATGCCATATATGTTGTTGTCATTGCCCCCATTGAGAATCCTGCAAAAGCACGATCATTTGGATTTGTTGATACGTTATAATTTGCTTCCATATATGGAATTATATAATTAATTACATTATCTGCAATACGTCCATAATTCCAACCGAATAATGTATTGTCCATACCAACAACGATTGCTTCTTGATCTGGATTTTCTGCAATTAAATGATCCATCGCATTTGTTGCTTGTGGTTGTGAGAACCAGTATGTTTCATTTCCACCAGCTCCATGTGATAAATAAATTACACGATATGGTTCTGCTCTATCAGGATCATAGTTTGCTGGTAAATAAATTCCTAAATCCTGATCATCTGCCAATAATCCTTCATATTCTACATATTCTAAAGTTCCTTTATCATCACCTTCATATGGTGTAAGGTAATCTAAATTTGGTGATTCAGATTGTTTTACAGGATCCCATTTTCCATAAACTATACTATGAGTAATATCACCTGTATCTGAATTACTATTAGCTTCATTTTCACGACATGGTGATGGATTAGCTGGATCATCAATTGTTACACTTCTTTGATTATCAAAACTAATTTGATAGTAATAATAATGCGCACCACTGATCATTGGAATATCCAACTCATAATTACCAGTTTCTTCATTCAATGTCATATCAAATGTCCATTCAGCTCCCCATATACCACTTCCAGTATCACGAGTACGTGGGTGAACATTTGCACAGAAATCACCATTTTGATATGCATCTAAACCATGATCTGAATTTTCAGACATCGGTGCATCACCAGATAATAATCTAAATGATCCAACAACTTGAACACCAGTAATTGTTGTACCTTCTGGAACACTAATTCTAGAATCGTTATTTACATCATAAACAAAATGTGCTGTATATCCTGATGATGATTCTTCATCTTCTACAACAGTAACTCCTGGTTGATATGCTTCAGTAATTGGATTGGCTGGTTTGTCTTCATCTTCCCATAAGAAATCTTTTACAAATTTAGAGAATAGATTACGCCATACTCCCCAGTCATGAGCACCATTGATTTCAAAATACTCATAATCTGCACCTGCAGCCTCAAGGCTTGCAATAAATCTTGGATATGTTGATCTTCCAAAATCAAAATGTCCATATCCTAACATTAATGTTGGATAATCAAAGTTTTCAACATTTGGTACATCTACAGTTACATTATATGACCAAATACCAAAATATCCAAATTCACCAGCTAATGTTGAATATACTGATGATGCAGTCATCCCACCTGCTGATAATCCTGCAAATGCACGATCTCTTGCATCATGTGAAACGCTATAATTTTCTTCCATATATGGAATAATATTTTCCATTAAGTTTTGTTTAATTCTTGTATAATTCCATCCAAAATATGAATTGTCCATTGTTACTACAATTGTATTTGGATCTACTTCACCTGCGGCAATTAAGTTATCCATGATGTTGTCTGCTGCACCAATTTCGTGCCATTCAACTTCATTTCCGCCACCACCATGAGATAAATATAATGTTTTATATGTTTTTGATGAATCATATTCATATGGTAAATAAATTCCTAATGGCTGTTGTGTCCCTGTAGATGCTGTATAGTTTACGTAAGTTGTTTCACCTACTTGGCCATCAGTTCTTGGGAAAATCCATTCTTGTCCATCTAAAGCTTCATCACTATTTCCTACAAATAATAAACTCCATCCGCTATCACTACCATCATTATCTAATGGCATATTTGTTGGATCTTTAACTCTAGTAGTTGTTGTTCCATCATTAATATCAAATGAATAGAACCATTCTCCAGCTGGTACAGGAATAACTACTGACCAAGTTCCGTTGTACTCCTCAGTCATCGCATAAGCAATACTTTGCCCAGAAGTCATGACATCGTATCCAGTTGGAAACATACCATCTTTATATTGATATGCATTGTAAGCCACAATTCTCTCACCATTTTGATATTGTGAAACTTGTTCTTGAGAATAAAATTGGAATCCACCAACTAAGCTAACACTTTCTAGATCTTGATCAGTTTTATATGTAAATCTAACTTGATATTGTGCATCAGATTCAGGAAAACTTACATTTCTAGAAATTGTATAACCTGGCTGAGATTCGTTTTCAACAGCAAATACATAACTTACAGTTGAAAATACCATTGCTAATGAAGCAATGATTGATAATAATTTTTTCATAATTTCTCCTTTCTGTTATGAAGTGACCTTTGTCAAGTGAAAATTACACATTCATAATAAAATTATTTAATTTTATCATCAATGGCATACAAAAGCCCCAAAATACTAGATTTATCGACAGTTAACCACTCTGTTATACGGAGATTGGCTACTCCAAGGTTAATGGTTCGTCAAATAAGTTCTAACTATCTTTAAACGTGGATCATCTATAATTTCTGATATTCCAGATCGCGACTTCTTTTATATCTTATTTATGCCACAAAGAAAGGACCGTAGATAACTAAACCTGCTTCTCCTTTTTTGAGGCTTTTCTATGCCATTGATTTTGTG
>NZ_KK365999.1:0-4858 GCF_000686665.1 Thomasclavelia saccharogumia DSM 17460
TCTTTAAGAACAAATCTGATTGTATGGTTATTGAAGCATTTGATGGAAAGTTGTATGTCAATGTATTAGATAATATCTATATTATGAAAGAAGTTCCTGAACACGAAAAATATTCAAAGGAATTTGATACTATTCCAAAGGAAAAGAAACCAAAGAAAAAATATATTCCTCCTCTTGATCATCCTTGGAGAAATGATGATTTTCTTGGGTTCCTTGCAAAACAGAAGCATCGTGAAAACGGTGCTAATGTTTAACTTTTTTTAAGACATTTTCAATTTTGCTTGACAGCCTTTCTTAAAATTTATCGCCATACAAAATTGAATTCCCTTTTTATACTATTTGTAACCACTAAACATAATACTACTTTTTTCAAACCTTAAAATAAATACAAAAAGAGATTTTTATCCTACTAACAACTACATTAGTTTATAAAATCTCCTTTTTTAATTCCTCATTATAAGTAAAAACTTAACACTTTCTATCTCAATTAAATTTCTTTTTCAAACAACAATCATTCCAACCTAAATTAGTCTTTAAATATCCCGAGCAAGTCTATATGCTTCACCAATAGCATCTTTAATATTTCCAACCTGATGAGCATCACCGATAAGATGATATGACATCTTTAATTCTTTAAGCATATTTTCAAAAGCTGAATCAGTTTGATATCCGCAAGCAAAGATCAAAGTATCCGCATCATCAATAACACCTTCAACTCCATTTTGCAAATATTTAATTTTATCTTTTTCTACTGCTGCTACTTTAGTATTGACTAATATTTTCACACCCTTTTTTATCATTCTCTGTACAAGCAAAGAACGACCTGGTCCTGATTCATTCATCATTACTTCCTGGGCCATTTCTATAATAGTAACATCTCGATTTCGTGGGAAACGATCATTAATTAACGGTGCTAAATAGTCTGCTGTCTCACAACCAACTGAACCGCCACCAATAATCACGATCTTTCTACCAGGAAATGCTCTACCAGCTAAAACATCATCAGCACTCATCCACTGTTTAAATTGGGTAAATGCATTGATTATAAGGGGTTTTGCTCCTGTTGATGCGATAACCTCATAATCTTTAAATTTCGTTTTTAATAATTCAAGAGTTACATTCGTATTCGTTTGAATATTAACATTTTCCTTTTCTAAACGATGTCGCATCCATTTTATAACTTGACAAAGATCTTGTTTTCCAATAGGGACACAGGCTACTTTTAAGGCTCCACCTAATTCTGAATCTTTCTCACATAAAACTACATCATGACCACGTTTTTTAGCAATATAGGCAGCTTCCATTCCGGCTGGTCCACCACCGACAACAAGAATCTTTTTCTTAATATCAGCTGGTAAAATCGTATCTTCATTTTCCAACGAAAAAGAAGGATTCATCGTACAAGCAATCGGTTTTCCAAACATAATTCCATTTAAACAGCGTAAACAGCCTATACATGGTCGAATATCTTCCGGTTTTCCAGCTTTTGCTTTATTAGAAAATTCAGGATCACAAAGATTAGCCCGCCCAATCATACAGGCATCTGCCATACCATTAGCAATTAATTCTTCAGCTATCCAAGGTTCAATAATCCGCCCTACTGTTGTTACCGGAATAGAAACATATTTTTTTATTTTTGCAGATAATTGAGAATGCGACCCCATTTTAGTTCCCGCAGCCGGAATCGAACTGCCCCTAGCGATTGTGGTTCCACCTGATACATGAATCATATCAACCCCATGGTTTTCTAATTGTTTAGAAACATAGATCATATCATTAATATTTAAGCCACCATCACTGTACTCATCACCAGATATACGAACATCAATAATAAATTCTTCGCCACATCTTTTACGAATCGCCTCAATAACTTCTAATGTTAATTTTAATCGTGCATCGATATTTCCACCATATTCGTCAGTACGTTTATTATATTGAGGTGATAAAAAACCACCGAGTAAGCCATGAGCATGAGCAGCGTGAATTTCAACACCATCTGCTCCTGATTTTTGTACTCTTTGTGCCGCATCCGCAAATTGTTCAATGATCACTTTTAATTCTTCTTTAGTTACTGGTCTTGGAGCTTCTTTAGCATAATATGGTCCAACATTAGATGGTGCAATAAGTCTAGGGGTACCTGGAATCGGAAAAGCCATATATGCTGGATGAAATAACTGAGGTAATATTTTAGCCCCATATTCATGAACAGCAGCAGCCAGCTTTTTCCATCCTTCAATAAACGAATCATCGTAAATAGACATATCACCCGGTAAATAAACATATGTCGGTTCAATCGTAACAACTTCTGTTACAAATAATCCTACACCACCTTTAGCACGAGCTCGATAATGTTCGATCAATTCATCAGTTACATAACCTTTATTTCCTAAATTAGTCGATAAAGGCGGCATGAAAATGCGATTTTTAACAACTTGTTTCCCTATCTTTATAGGACTAAATAAATGTGGATATCTATTCATATTTGTTGCCTCCTTGATAATTTAAATAGCATTAGCTGCTAGATATCCTTCCTCAATTGCTCGATTAATATCAGCGGCTTTTTCATGACAGTCACCAACAACATGAACCTCAATTCCTTTTTCAACTAATGGTGTGATATCAAAAGCATTTGGTTTTGCTCCTACAGCTAAAACAACATAATCACAAGGAAGTGAGACTGTTCCTTCTTCGTTTTCAGCTTCTACAGTAGTAGATGTAATTGCTGTCACTTTTGTTTTAGTAAATTGTTGGACATGATGTTTTTCAAAATCAGCCATCATAGTAGGTCTTACTGTTGATGATTCTTCTTTAGCAATCGTATCCATCATCTCAACAATTGACACCTCACAGCCATTTTGGGCCAATAATTCAGCTGTTTCAGCACCGACAAGACCACCACCGATCACAACAATTTTCCCACTTGGTAATTGTTCATGATTTAAAACTTTCCAAGCATCATAAACATGAGGTAAATCACAGCCTTTAATGGCAGGAATAACATTAGAAGCTCCTACAGCAACAATTACCGCATCAGGATTTTCTGCCATGATACATTTTGGGCAAACTTCTTGTCCTACTCTTAAATCAACATCTAAGACTTTCATCTCATTTGTTAAATAATGAATACCTCGATTCATTTCAGATTTTCTTGGTGGTACAGCTGCAATACTCAACTGTCCTCCTAAAGTTGTCTCTTTTTCAAATAAAACAACTTCATGCCCTTTTACTTTTGCAACTCTAGCGGCTTCCATTCCCGCAGGTCCTCCCCCTACAACAACAACTTTTTTCTTCTTTATAGCAGGAGTAATCACTCTTTCATATTCATAACCATTTTCAGCATTCAAAACACAGCTTAAAAATTTTCTGTTTTGAATAGCATCTGTACATCCTTTATTACACATCATACAATGGCGAATGCGATCTTTTTTCCCTAATTCTAATTTTTTAACATAATCAGGATCAGTTAATAATGAACGTCCTAATCCGATAATATCACATACACCGTTTTCAATTAGAGCTTCTCCATTTTCTGGTGTCAAAACACGCCCAACTGTAGATACTGGAATAGATACAACTTCTTTAATTTGCTTTGTATATTTTGACATGAAACAATATGAAATAGTCCCCATTGCTGGAATTGTATCATTCATATTTCCAGTATGATTAGCTTGTCCAACGTGAATCATATCAACACCAGTTTTTTCTAAAATCTTTGCAAATTCTACTGCTTCATCAATCAATAAACCACCTTTTCCTCGAAGAGAACCATTTGGATTAACAGTGATTACCGGTAATTTATAATCAATGCAAATATCTGGGGCATTTGCTTTAATTGTTTCTATAACTTTTAAAGCAAATCTCGTTCTATTTTCAAAAGATCGACCATATCGATCTGTCCGATTATTTAAAATTGTTGAACATAAAGATCCTATTAATCTATCACCATGAACTTCAACAACATCAACTCCAGCTTCATAAGCGCGTTTAACACAAGCACCCATCTTATCTAAGATCGTATTTAATTGTTCTTCTGTAACTTCACCAATGTAATGAAGCATATCATGATGTAATTTTGCTCGAGCTGCCTGCATATCACCTTTTCTAAATAACTCAGCTAAAGCGTCAACATCGTATTCAGGATGAAATAATTGAATTCCTAATTTACAATCATATTCATGCACTGCATCTGCTAAATTTTTATATGCTTCAATCTGACCATCATGAAATAATTTTGGGGTTGGTGAAACTGTGTTGACTGGTGCAACATCACCTAAAACAATGTAAGCTACTCCCCCTTCAGCTATTCTCTTATAAAAATTAAAACTTTGCTTTCCTATTGTTCCATCTCTTTCTTCGTATCCCGTTGTCATTGGTGGAAACATAATTCTGTTTTTTAATGTGATTTTTCCAACTTTAATTGGTTCTAATAATTTCATAACCTTCTCCTTTATATTGTATCTTAGTTCTTGATATAAATATGATAGCACTTACACATATATAAAACATACGCTTTTAATGAAAAAACATATACTTTTATGTATATGTTTTCAGACTGTTGACAAAATCAGATTTTTTCAAATAAATATTTAATTAATTTTTTCTTTCCCATTTTAGCGTTAAAAATGATGTATTTATAACATCTCTAAACTAAAAACATCTTATTTTAATTACTTTTCTCACTTTTTAATATTAATTTTAAACTTTTAAAAATATAGGACATTTGTCAATCCCCTAAAACAATTAATAGGATTGTTCATAATATTTCGAGACATCTAATGTTGTTATTAAACTGGGTCCTACTCTACCAATTATCAAAATGCTGGTCGATTTCAATACATCTAATGTTACTATTAAACTA
>NZ_KK365999.1:6194-15576 GCF_000686665.1 Thomasclavelia saccharogumia DSM 17460
GAAAATTTCAATACATCTAATGTTACTATTAAACCATAGTAAATTAGCCACTTTACATTTTCCATTATACCTCAAAGCTTATATATATCAACAACTTTATATTTTTTTACCAGCTAAATTCTTTTTTTATAATTTTCTATCATATTCTTCTAAACCCGTATTCCAACAAGAGGTTTAGCCATTTTATTCAAAATTTTACCTGGTAAAATTATATAATTAAACTTAGCTTTTTAATTATTTCTCTAATAAAATTAATGATGCTAAGGTTATCTTTCAAAAATTATTTTAATCAATTTATATCCATCATATTTATCAATATTTTACAATTTTATACGCTGGAATTTAGTATCTAAAGAAATCTATATACTTTTATATATACGATTTTTATCTTTAAATTCTATTTTTTAAACTCATTACTTTTTTATAGTCTCTTGGACTCACTCCAATTACTTGTTTGAAAGCCTTCGACAGATGATACGCTGAAGAATATCCCAACTCTTGAGCAACTTCAGTTACTGTCTTATTAAGAAGCAGCCTTTTTTGAGCATATTGAATTTTTTGTTGATGAATATATTTTGCTGGTGGAATATTCAACACATTAGTAAAAGCTTTATATAAAACACTATTAGATACTCCAATTACTTGGGACATCGTGCTTAATCTAATTGATTCAAACAAATGATTTTGAATATAAACTATAGCTTCATTAACTACTTGAATGTACGGCGAATCAATTATTTCGATATAATTATCTTGACTACGTTTTAATTGAGCTCTCATCATTTGAACAATCAAACGAATCAGTGCTGAAGTAATAATACTAGAATAACCAATTTCTTTTCTCTGAGCCTCTAAATATAACCTATCTAACATTTCTGTATAATCCAACATTTCATGAGCTTCAATCATATGCCCATGTTTTGTTAATAATGAAAGAAACTGATGTTTTAAATAAACAGGTTCAATGTCAAAATGAAAGTAATAAAATGAATATTTATCATAGCCTTCATTAATAGTAGTAATCAGTTGTGACGGCTCTAATACTAAAAAACTTCCCGGTTTACAATTATATTTCTTATTACCAATAATCGTTGTAGAGCCACCCTCACGATAACATACAATTTCTATATCATCGTAAATATAACTTGCTCTTGCATCATGATTAGATACCCATTTATCAAAACTATGAATTTGAAAAGTCATTTTTCCAAGCATATCTGTCAATTTATCACTTTCAAAAACAATGGATTGATTTTGTGTTTGAATATACATAAAAATCACCTCTTTTTATTTTAACCTAAATTAAAAAAGGATACAATTATTGAAGCTTGAAAAAACAACTTCTAATTATTCAATAGTTTTCATCAAAAATGCAGGTATCAACCTGCATTTAATAATTTTTATAGTTAAAATTAATTAAGCTTTTTTTTCTTCTTTCCATAAATATAAAATGTAGTAGTTCCTAATATAATCACAGCCATTGTCCATAAAACAATATTTTGATAATCTCCTGTATTAACTGTATCTGGTGATTTTTTAGAAACATCTGGCGTTACTAAGTTATCAGGTGACACTGGTTTAACAGAATTAGCAGGATCATTAGGGTTGATAGGATCACTATTTCCACCTTCACCTTTCATTCTCCATAACTGCGTACCATAAAATGGATTTGCTGTTCCTACAACCATCCAATCATCAGATGTTGCAAAAATTCTTAATCCATGATTATATGGATCATTAAAACCATCTGTTGTAATAGTTTCAAAATTAATTCCATCATCAGTTACATACATATCAAATCCTCTTGTAGCTGTTGAAAGATATTCCAAGCATTCTTTAAAAGCTTTAAGATTATCTAATGTCATCATATTTAATAATTTATCATATAATTCATCAAGTATATTTGGAAGACCTGAAATCTTGTCTTCAATAGTTTTATAAAATTGATAAAGCTCTTCATATATATTTATAAATTCTTCACTACCTTTTTTATTCAAATAATCATCACAAAGAGCTAATTTTGCATTTAAAACTGCTAATTCTTCGGTAGTTTTTGCTTCTAATGAATCAGTAGCAATAGTCCCATTAAGAATATCATTTGCAAGCTGTTCTTTTTGTTCATCTGTTAAAGCTATATTATTTTGACTTGATTTTCTATTTTGACTATAAGAACTTATAGTTATATTTTTGTAACGATCGTTTGCAAGTTCAGTAGCTTTTTCTACCATTGCATAAGCTTTTTCTTGAGAATTAGATTCACTCATCAATTTAAAATTAGAACCACTATCATTTTTTTGTGCCAACAATTCTAAAAGAACTTTAATGTATGCAATTTGTGACTGCCATTCTTCTGGTTCACGATTAATTAAGTCACCATTAGTAAACTGACCAATTGGTTCTAATAAACTACTACTATCAAATGTTCCTAAATATAGTTTTCCATCATATACAACCGATTGCCAGATATATTGATTTTCATGATGTCCAAAACCAGAACTAATACCTGAGATTCCGCCATCAGGAAACATATCTGTAGCATCACCAACAACAAGTTCAATATTTTCATTTTTATCCATACGATAAAGATTAACTGATTGTTCTAAATTTTTTGCTAAAAACTCAACGTTAGTATTAAATAAAACATCTTCCAAAGCTATTTCAATATCTTCATACTCACCAATATAAAGATAATCATTATAAATCACCATATTACAAGCACCTGCTCGTGTTCTTTGAGGATCGATACCAAAAGTATATTTAGCATTATCCTTTTCTTTATCACCAATGACACTCGTCCACTGCCATGTACCATCGGATTTTTCATCACCACGAACAATTGCAAAAGACTGCATTGTATGTTCATCAGGTTTATTATCTGGAGTTCCAGTACACACTGCCACATAAAGACTTCCATTATATGAAGCTATTTCCCAGATAGAACCGCCATAAATGCTATCTACATAATGATAAGCAGGATAATTGAATAAATCATCTTTATTTGCAATTACTTTAAAAGAATTACGATCAGAAGGATTCGATGTAATCATAATATAAGGTCCATTTAATCCAACACAACTAACAACTAACTGATTATCATAAACCGTCATACCACGGATACCAGTACAAATTCCTTCTTTATAAGCCTGGCCATATTCCTGCAAAGTTAAACCAGTATAGACTTCTTGAATTTTATCTGTTTTAGGATCAACTTCATAAATACTAGGTAACCCTACACCATTTGAACTAACACTGCCACAAAAATATAACTTATCATTATATTCAATTGCATTTCTAAATAAAGGTGCTTGTCCAGTGGTATTTTTAGACATTAATAATTCAGTTTCACCAGTATTAATATTAACTTTCACTAAAATTCCTTGAGAATCCACGCCATCTTCCTGCCCATAAAAAAATGTACCATTAAAAAGAGTATTTAGTGTTGCTCTCATAACTTCAGTATCAAATTTATTACCTAATACGCCATCCATCAGTTTTAAAGTATTTCCCATTGCAGCGTAGCAAGTACCTACATAAACATAATCACCATATGTAATTGCAGCCCAAGAATAACTTTGTCCACGATCACCATAAGTATCATCTTCATTTTGACCAGGTGTATACGTTTTTACATTACCATTACCAACATAATCAACAATCCCATCTGGTGATTGTCTTGGTTTATCAGCATGGGAAAATTTTTCAAATGTATAATCTCCTGATGAATACTTATTAAATTCAGGAATAACTAATTCATCATCTTCTTTTGCCCATATTGCCTTATAAGGTAATGTGCTAATACATATCATTACACTCATCATACAAATTAAAAATTTTTTCATTCCATTTCTCTTTTTCATTTTCTTCCTGTCCTTTCTAAAATATAAGTACCATTATATACTTGGCAATTATATTATTAAATGGACAAAATAATTAAAATGTCTAAAAAGCAATATTAATAAAAATTTAAAATTATTTCTTTCAAACACATCTACAATCATTAAACTAATCAACTATTTTACGCTGATAGACAAAACTAAAAACTGCAATTCCAATTATAATTACATATCCTATAATACTAAATAAATCCGGAATTTGTCCCAAAACAAAGAAACCTAATAACGCGGCAAAAAGAATTTGCGTATAATCATATACAGAAATATCTTTACCTGGCGCATGAGTATAAGCCGCAGTAATTGAAAATTGTCCACCTGCCGCCATTAATCCCGCTCCAATTAATAAAAGCAATTGTTGTAAAGACATTGATACATAATTTAATGCAATATAAGGTAAAACTGAAATACATGAAAAACATGAGAAAAAGAAAACGATTTTTGCACTATTTACACCTTGTTTTCCTAATTGTCTAACACAAGTATAGGCAATTCCCGCTCCTAATGCGCCACAAACACCAATTAAAGAATTAATATTACTCATAAAATCAAATGATGGTTTGATAACAAATAAACTACCTATAAAAGCAACTATAATTGATATCTTTTGAATATAATTAGCTTTTTCTTTAAGAAATAAACTTGAAAAAATAATTACAAAAAATGGTGATAATTTATTAAGCATCGAAGCATCACTAACCAAAAGATGATCTACTGCATAAAAATTACATAATATTCCCAGTGTTCCAAAAATAGAACGTAATAATAACATTGGAATATCTTTTTTTTGATACTTAAAATCCTCTTTGTTTTTAATCAAAACCCCTAAAGCAAACAACGCAGCTAATAAGTTCCTAAAAAAGCTTTTTTGAATCGAAGGAATATCCCCAGATAGTTTCACAAAAACATTCATAGCCGCAAAAAAGAAAGCTGCCAAAATAATATATATAATCCCTTTTTTCCTATTATTCATAAAATATCCTTTCTAATTGAATTCAAAACAAATATATCCACATATATCCACAAAAATAATCAATAATATAATAACTTTTTAAAATTTTCAATATGTATTACATCTTATTAATTTATCAGTAATAAAAACTATTCATAAACTTTTCTTTATTCAATAACATATACATTCAACTTAGTAAAACATATCACAACCATTTATTTAAACTAAATTTTATTTTTCATTCGCATCTTACCAGTAACATTTTCAACAACTATTTTCATTACTGTTGTTTTAGGCATTACTGCAAGATTAAATTGAAAATCTTCTTGATGATAATGTTTCATCAAAATACATAAAGCCTCATATTTTTCTTCTTCTGAAAGTATCTCTATTTTCCCTTTACCAATAACACTTTCATATTCCATTGTACAATTACCCTGATCTACATCCATTACCAATCTGTGTGAACAATCCATTTCAAAGCTCACCCGATTATCTTTAGCAATCAATGCATATTTTCTTCCCTCAGTTGCGCCATGAAAATAAAGAGTGATTTTATCATCTTTTACCTGCATTCCAAAATTAAGTGGTAAAATATATGGATATCCATCATCATTCAGTGCCAATCTACATACATCACATTTTTCCATTATTTTAATTATTTCTTTAATATCAGTTATTTCTCTATCACTTCGTCGCATATTATTTTACCTGCCTTTTTAATTATTTGTTTTCTTATGAAGTGTATTATATCACAGATTTAAATTTTAACTATTTATTTAATTATAAAATTTTTCTACAAATACCCCTTAATAAGTGAAGCTAATTCGTTGATTTTAAAATAGTAATGTACTATAATTTTAATGATTATTAAATAAAGTAAGGAGAGAACTATGGAAATTTCAAAAGATATTCGCTATGTAGGTGTCAATGATCATAATGTCGATTTATTTGAAGGACAATATGTTGTTCCTAATGGAATGGCATATAATTCATATGTAATTATGGATGAAAAAATTGCAGTAATGGACACAGTAGATATTAATTTTACTCATGAATGGCTAGATAATCTAGCAGATGTTTTAAATGATAAGATTCCAGATTATTTGATTGTTCAACATATGGAACCAGATCATTCTGCAAACATCAAGAATTTTATTAAAATATATCCTGATACTACAATTGTTGCTAATGCAAAAACGTTTGCTATGATGGATCAGTTTTTTGATTTGGATTCATCTATAAAAAGACTTGAAGTAAAAAATGGAGCTACTTTATGTTTAGGTGAACATACTTTAACATTTGTATTTGCCCCAATGGTACATTGGCCAGAAGTAATGGTTACTTATGATGATAAAGATAAAGTTTTATTTTCTGCTGATGGCTTTGGAAAATTCGGAGCTAATGATGTTGAAGAAGAATGGGCTGATGAAGCACGCCGTTATTATATTGGAATCGTTGGAAAATATGGTGCTCAAGTACAAGCATTATTAAAAAAAGCTGCTGGCCTAGATATTCAAATAATTTGTCCACTTCACGGTCCTGTGTTAACTGAAAATTTAGGTTACTATATTAATTTATATGATATCTGGTCTTCATATAATATTGAAAGTGAAGGAATTGTAATTGCCTATACTTCAGTTTATGGAAATACTAAAAAAGCTGTTGAAATTTTAGCTGAAAAATTAGAAGAAAAAGGATGTCCAAAGGTTATAATACATGATTTAGCACGAGATGATATGGCTAAAGCTGTTGAAAATGCATTTCGTTATGGTAAACTAGTTTTAGCAACGACTACATATAATGCTGATGTATTCCCTTTTATGAAAGAATATATCCATCACTTAACTGAAAGAAACTTCCAAAATCGTACTGTTGCATTTATTGAAAACGGTTCTTGGTCACCACTTGCAATAAAAGTGATGAAAGAAATGCTATCAGGATGTAAAAAAATTACTTATAGCGATAATTCAGTAACTGTAAAATCCGCTGTTAAAGCTGATACTATCGAAGCAATTGATAAGTTATCCGAAGAATTATGCCGTGACTATATTGCACAATCTGATGAAAAAGCAAATAAACATGATATGAGTGCATTATTTAGAATTGGTTATGGTTTGTATGTAGTTACAAGTAATGATGGAAAAAAAGACAATGGTTTAATTGTTAATACTGTTACTCAAGTTAGTGATTCTCCAAATCGTATAGCTGTAAATATTAATAAACAAAACTATTCACATCATGTGATCAAACAAACTGGTAAATTAAATGTAAACTGTTTATCAGTGGATGCACCATTTAATGTTTTTGAGCGTTTTGGTTTTAAAAGTGGTCGAACAACAGATAAATTTGCTGATTTTAAACCTTTATACTCTGATAACGGACTTGCTTTTTTACCTCGCTATATTAATGCGTTTATGTCACTTGAGGTTGAAAACTATGTTGATTTAGAAACTCATGGTATGTTCATTTGTAAAGTAACTGAAGCACGTGTTATGTCTGATAAAGAAACAATGAGCTATACTTATTATCAAGATAATGTTAAACCTAAACCTAATACTGAAGGTAAAAAAGGATTTGTATGTAAAGTATGTGGTTTTGTTTATGAAGGTGATATATTACCTGATGATTATATTTGTCCATTGTGTAAGCATGGTGTTGTTGATTTTGAACCAATCGAAAATTAATGATTTGGAGGCTATTATTAGTCTCCTTTTATTTATAAAAAATAGACAGTTTTACTAGCTGTCTATTTATTTTGATCAATATCAATTAATTCATATTCACGACTACCAATTTTTAAAGCTGCAGCTGCTTCAACTGTATGCACACCATTTCTTGACTCGATTCGTTCTAATAAATGTTGTTTACCAGGATCATTTGATGCATAAACTAAATCTAAACAAGCTTGATCTAATGCCACTGGATCAGTTGAACAAAGGATTCCAATATCAGCAATTGCTGGATCTTCAGCCACTGCACAGCAATCACAATCAACTGACATATTACACATAACATTTATAAAAACAATATTTTCTTGATAATAATTAACAATTGTCTGAGCTGCATCAGCCATTGATTCTAAAAATGAATCATGATCAGCAGTCCAAATTTCTTCAGGAACTCCAGCCCCATGAATATGAGCTTTACCATGCGATGAAGCTATCCCAATAGAAATATTTTTCAAAGCTCCACCAAAACCACCCATTGGATGACCTTTAAAATGGCTTAGCACCAACATTGAATCATAATTTTTTAAATGTTCTCCAACATAATTTACTTTTAGATGATACCCGTTTTTTACAGCTAACTCCATTTCACCATCTTCATCCATGATATCAACCGCTGCAATATCACACCAGCCATGTAATTTCATTGTTTCCCAGTGTTCTTTAGTTGTATTTCTTTTCCCTTCATATGCTGTATTACACTCTACAATTGTTCCATCTACATATTTAATAATTGGTTCCATAAAATCCGGTTTAATAAAATTTTGATTCCCTACTTCCCCTGAATGAATTTTCACAGCAACCTTACCAGGTAATTTTACTCCCAACACATCATACATTTTAATCATTGCTTTTGCACTAATTTCATTTGTAAAATATACTTTTGCTTTTTTCATTTTCACCACTCCTCGTATTCTCACTTACCATTATAATCCTTAAAGTTAACTTTAGGTCAATAATATTTTAATATCATCTTTAACATTTTCACTTAAAGCTATCAAATATAATAAAAAAAATCTATCTAAGAATAGTTTTTTCTAGTTTTAAAATAAAAATATAAAAGGAAGAATTAAAATTATAAATAAATTTTGTTATTTCAATTCTTCCTTATTTTTAATTACTCATTATCAAATAAGAACTAGAAAAATACTAAAGAGATTTTTTAATTTTTATTACTTTTTCTTTCTAAATAAATACGCAATTGCACTTAATGAGACAGCTGTCCCTAAAACTGCTGTTAGATTAGTATCATCACCAGTAGCAACACTTGTTGTATCACCTGATTTTACAACTGATGTACTTTCTAACCCTTCGATTGCTTTTGTTAAAGCATCATTGGCTTTATCTACTTCACTTTGCACTGCTTCGGGATCATTTAATACTACTTGCGCTTCATTTACTGCTTCTTCTACTACTGCCCAAGTCTTTGCACTATAATTTACTTTATTTAACGCCATCGCTTTAGTAAGCGTTCCTGTCAATAATTCCTTATTTGGAATCAACCGTAGATCTAAATATGTTTTCAATAATCCATTATATGCATTGTCTACTTCTTCTTGACTTACATTTGGATCTTCTAATACTTCTTTTGCTTTGGCTGCTGCTTCTATAAATCTTTCTGCACTAGCTTCTGTATAGCGTTCTATATCTATTCCACTTACTTTATCATATAATCCCTGTAATAGCTCTTTATCGGCTTTTAATTTTAAGTTAAAAAATGCTGTCATTAATTCGTTATATGCATTATCTACTTCTTCTTGGGTTACATCTGGATCATCTAATACTGCTTTAGCGTTTTCCATCGCTTCTGT
>NZ_JMLH01000067.1 GCF_000686665.1 Thomasclavelia saccharogumia DSM 17460
TCAATATATGAATATATATTTAAAGAAAATGATTTCGAACAGCTAAAACAATTAGTAGATAGCATAGATTCTAAAAATAATCCTAAATAAGTTATTGGTAAATTTTTAATTAATATTTAAGGGTATCTATAAATTGATACCCTTAAATATTTTCTTTGATTATTTTGTTTAACTTATTTTTTATTTGCTGCAGACTTTTCACAGCTTTTAAAATATCCTTATCTTCTCTTAATTTTTCAACAGTATCATTCAAACTATTTGATAACTCTTTTAATTCCCTCATATTCCTTCTCCTTCTACTAATTATTATATAATTGTATCATGAAATACGTGACTAGTTTTTTATAGACTGAATTGGACTAAAAATAAATTTAATAAATAGAAAAAGATCATCAACCTTAAAGAGGCTCATGATCTTTTTTATTAACAAACTATTAGTATGCCAATAAAATTAATTTAATTCCTTTTTCTTTTTTAAAATAATTGCAGCTGATAATAGTAATCCTATTGCAAAAATATTAATATTTATTTCATCACCAGTAGCTACACTTGCTGTTGTATCACCGGCTTTGACTGAATTGCTTGTTTCCAATCCCGCAATTGCTTTTGCTAAAACTTCTTTGGCATTATCGACTTCGGCCTGTGTTGCCTCTGAATCATCTAGTACCGCTTTAGCTTCATCTAATGCTTTTGTCATCACTGACCATGTCTTCGCACTGTAATTTGCAGCATTTAATGATTGAGCACGATCAATCAATCCTTGTAATAGATCCTTATTTGGTATCAATCTCATGTCTAAGTATGCTCTTATTAACTCTGCATATGCATTATCAACTGCTTCTTGAGTTGCATCTGGATCATCTAATACTGCTTTTGCATTTGCCATTGGTTCATCTAATTTAGCTACACTTGCTTCTGTATATAGACTCTTATCTAAGCCATTTACCATGTCATATGCTTCTTGTAATTTTGTTTTATCTGCTCTTAAAACTAAGTTTCCAATAGCATTAGTTAAGTTATTTAACGCTTCTGTTACATCACTTTCTAATGCATTTTCATCATTCATGACTTCAGTTGCTGCTTCGATTGCTTCTTGCAATGCTGTCCATGAATCAGTTGTATAATTTTCTTCTTCATAACCATTTGCTTCTTCTAGTAAGGCTTCTAAGGCACTCTTATCACCTTTTACAAAGTCTAACATATGAATTGCATTAGCTAGACGATAGAATGATGTATCAACTGTCGTTTGATCAACACTAGAATCAGCTAAAATACCTTCAGCTTCAGCTAATGCTGCTTCAAATTCATTAACGACTGCTGGTATGACATTATCTAATGCCCCTTTAGTTTTTAAAGTATTTGCCATATCGACAGCAATTTGTAATGCTGTTTTATCACTTTCAACTGCTGTTTCTAATTGAGCAATTGCATTTTGTAATAAAGTTATTTGATTATCAATTACTTCTTGAGTCACAACATTACTATCAAGAATAATTTTTGTACTATCCATAACTTCTTTAAAGTTATTAAATGATGATTCAGTATACATATTCTGATTATCTAGAATCACTAAACTTTCTTGATACAATGCCTCTAAGCTTGTCTTATCATAATCTAATTCTTTAAAACTGAACCAATCTATATTAGCAATATATTTACTATTATCACTACCTGCCATCACTACATATAAATCATGGTTACCACTAATTACTTGATTTAATGTAACTGTAACAACTTGATAATCTGACCAGCTGCTTTGACGTCCTGGTAAATTTATTGATACAAAAGGAGTTCCTTCTGGACTATCCAAATAGAAATCTAACCGAGCATCACTATTGCAGCGACTAGTATTATTAGCATAACGAACTGAAATTTCGCTTAATCCTTTACCATCAAAATTTAAATTACTATATTTTAACCAGTCCCCTGGGAAAGTATGAGCAATGTTTATTAACGAATTATTTTCTAAATCTTTAGATGTTTCGATTTGTAAACCACTTGACATCTCTGTCTTATTTTCAGCTTCTAGTTGTCCATAACTTGATTTAGGCGCCTCATTAAAACGAATCCAGTCAAAATTACCTACATATGGATAACTGCTGCTTACATCTGCTTTCATTACTACATAAACATCATGTCTACCAGTAATTGAACCATCTAAAATAGCAGTAGTAGTATTATAAACGCTCCAATCACTTCCTGTTACTGGAAGTAAAACAGTAGCTGCCGGATCATCTTTGATTTCATCTAAATATATTTCTAAACGCGCGTTACTTCCACAGCGATTAGAATTATTTACATATCTAACATCGATTGAATTCAAGCCTTGACCATCAAATTCCATATCACTGTATTTTATCCAAGCACCATCATAAGTTCCGCCGATATTAGTTAAACTATCACCATTACTATCTTTACTTGTTTCAACTTTTAAGTTTCCGCCACTCCATTGATCATAATCTTCAAATTGATAAATTCCGTATGTTTTATCACTAGTTTTAAGAGCGAAAACTACTTTAACATCATGATTTTGCGTTATATTTTTTAATGTATATTGATTTGAATTAAGATCATAATCAACTTCTTGACCATCAACTAAAACTTGTTTAACCATGTAACCATCATCTGGTGTAAAAGTAAGAGTAACATCACCATTAGCAACAGGTGCCGGAACACTAACAAAACCGTTACCTTCACTGACAACATTTAATTCTAAAGCTTTTACAAATCTAAAATAATCAACATTTGCAACATATGTTTTACTAGCTTCACTACCAACAAATTGCAAATAAACTGTATGAATTCCTTCAATACTACTATCTAACTTAATTGAATTAGTTACATAACGACTCCAGTTTGTTCCCGTTGGAGGAACAGTAATTGTTGTAACTGGGGTACTGTCCATACTGTCAAGATAAACATTAACTTTAGCATCTTTAAATGTATCTTTTATTTGACCAGCATATCTGATTTCAAAAGTATTTTCACTACCATCAAATTTAATATTTTTATATGCTGTCCAAGAATTATTAGTAACGCCACCAATATTCGAACCATCATTAACGATTCCTGAAGATTTATCATTAAATTCTTCAGCTTCGATTCGCTCATTAGCATTTAAAATCAATTCACTATTAAATCTTACATAATCTAAATTAATAATATATGGGTTACTTGAAGATGTCGTTCCTTTCAATACAAAATATACATCATGAATTTCCCCATTTAATTTACTAGCATCTTCGATCATTGTTGTTATTTCTTGATAATCATTCCAGCTAGAACCAGTTGCTGGTAGATCAATCGTCTGTACTAGTGGACCATCATAACTATCTGTATGGATTTCAATTCGAGCATCACTTGCACAACGAGTACTATTATTGACATAACGAATTGTAAAACTACTTACATCCTGTTTTGTAAAGTCTAGTTTTTCATATGCTATCCAGGCATTATCATAAGTTCCCCCTAGATTCATACTTTCATTTTTCAATCCATTACCAGAATTAAGATCACTTGATTCGCCTTCTAATTGATTAAAACCATCTTGTGAAGTTTTTAAATCATAGATTGCATTACTTAAATTCAAATATGCTGTTTGTAATTCTTGATCATCACCAGTTTCTAATAAACTAGCAGCATTAGTTATTTCAGTCTTTAATTTTTGATAACTTGTCTTTGTATAATCATCTTCATGATATCCATTAGCCTGTTCAATCAAATTAGCTAATTTTAATTTCCAGTCAGTTATAAAATCAAGTACTAAAGCTTGTAAACCGCCATATGAACTATTTGTTATCATATTAGCATTTCCATTTACAAAGGCATCATCCTGGAAACTTATTTTAATATCACTAACTTTTTGATCATGGCTCAAAGCCTTACCAGTAAATGATAATTTTACTTTAGTATCGCTAACTTTAATTACTTGAGGTGTTAAACCCTCAGGAACATTAGCAAAAACAACTTTTTTACTGCTTACAAAGTCTTCTCCATTAGCCCCAGTAAACATATCTCCAGTTAGTTCAATTGCCACTTCACCATTGATACTTCCATCATTAGCTTCATTTTCTGGTAAAGAACTTTGGCTATATGTCAACATTGAATCTTCAAAATTAACTCTTAAATTAACAGTTTTATTATTACTATCGATTGCTTCAGCAAATAACTGATCACTAAATGTTACTTTTAAATTATCAATACTTGCTAATATATCATGTTTATCTGCTTTACCTTCTAACGATAATGTTAAATTATGTTCATCTACCAGCTCAGTTTTCAACGTTAAACCACTAGGAATATTTTGGGCAGTGATCATTGTTTCATCAATTGGCTTAAAAGTTGTATTTTTAACATTAACATTTATTACATCACTGATCGTTCCATCATTAGCTTCACTTTCATTAAATGTCTTCGTAGAAAAACTAATATTATCATCACTATAAATAGATGTATCTACATAATCACTGCTTGAAAATGCAGCAGCACTATCTTCACCCCATGATGATGGCGTATTAGACATATTAAAACTTAATGTTCCCCCTCTAATGATCTGTGAATAATCTAACCATGTTTGATTAAATTCTTGACCATTTAAAGTTGCTGATTGAATATAAAAATTATCACTAGATACATTATTAGCTTCAATCGTAAATGTTTTACCATTTCCGACATCAAGAGTCATTTTTTCAAAGAAAGGTGTTCCAATTTGATATGTTGTATCACCTGGCGTTAATGGGAATAAGCCCATTGCTGCCCCCACAAACATTGATGCCATAGTACCTGCATCATCATCCATTGTTTCCATTAATCCTTGAGGATCTAATTTATATACTTTTTCATAACGTGGTGGATTATATTCACCTGTACCACTATAACGATTCCATGTTTCCTTAGTATATATTTGTCTGATCCAATATTGGGTCTTACTAGGTTTACCAGCATAGTTAAATAAATAAGGAGTATGTAAATCAATTTCATTAGTATTAGTATGTAACATAGCTTTACCATTATTTGGATCTTGTTCCCCAAATAAATATGATAGAGCTGTTAAAGCATTCTCTTTACCACCCATCGCATTCATCAAACCATTTACATCATTAGAATCCCACCAGGTATACTGCCATAAAGTTCCTTGATATAAACCATTATCACCATAACGTTCAGGATCAGCGCTCATCCAGTTACCATTTTTATCTTTAGGCCATAAAATACCCATATCACCAACAGCGTTTTCACGATATAAATTTAAATAATTAAATGATCTTTTTAAATACTTTTGATAATCATCTTCTTTACCTAATTGTTTTGCCAATAAAGCAATAGCCCAATCATCATAAGAAAATTCAACTGTTTTATCTATTCTACCAGGTACATATCCTAAAGCTTCAACCTCGCTGTTAACTGTCGCATCAGCAATTTCTTTGGCTTTTTCATAGGCTGGTAATAAATTTTCATAATCAATATATCCCTTAGCTGCCCCATCAGCTAATAAAGCTACCGCATGTTCCGTTCTTACTGTTGGGACTGTTTGACTATCGATTCCCCAAGTTCCAATTCCTGTAGTCATAGTATCAGCTAAAGAGCGAATAATATCTTTATAAATATCAGGAGCAATTAAACCAATCATCGGATATTTTCTAAAATCATCCCATAATGTCCATGAATCGTAATGGACATAATCATTAGCCTCATAAACCTTACCATCAGTAGCCCGATAAGTATTACTTGTACTTGTCGCATTTACTGGTGTCATAAACATCCGATATAAATGTGTATAAAATAATTTTTTCAATGAACCATCAGGATCACTTTGAGCTGAGTTTTCGATTTTGATTTTTCCTAATACATCATTCCAAGCATCTTTAGCATCAGCTTTAACTTGATCAAAATCCCAATCTGGTATCTCATTATGCATATCGATTTTAGCCTGTTCACTGCTTACAGTTGAAAGACTAACTTTAATTCTAACTGGTTCGTTACTTTTAGCATCAAAATTCAAAATGACACCTAGATCATTTCCGGTTTGGCTATCTTTATCATAAAGTCGACTACCATTCCATGTTTTAAATGAACTTACTTTTTGTTGCGTTTCTAAATAAAAATATAGTGTATATTTTCCATGACCACTAACATTTTTCCCACTAAAACGACCACTTATCGCTGTAAAATCATCATTAGAATCATCAATTTCCATCACTGCATTACGAATATCTGTGCCGTGATATGTATAGTTTAAATCAACTAATAGTGATACACTGCCATCTTCAGGAAAAGTGTATTGATGAAAGCCCGTTCTAATTGCACTTGTCATTTCTGCTTTAATTTTTCCTAAGCTTTCATTATCAACAGCGTTTTCATCACTACCTGTTTTAGGTGTTAATTCTACTTCATAATATCCTGGTGTTGCACTTTCTTGATCATGTGAGTACAACATTGCTTTACTGCTTGCTTCAGGACGTCTTGTATAATTTACATAAGTCGGTGTAATTAAGACATCACCACCAGCACCTTGTCCACCTACTCCTTCAACTCGAGTATGTGAAAATCCGGCAATTCTATTTTTACTATAGTCGTATCCTGCATGATCATCATTAGTATGGGGATAAGTATCCGGACTAAGTTTTACTAACCCATAAGGAACAACACTACCAGGAAATTGTTGTCCATAGTCAACATCAGTACCTACAAAAGGATCAACATATTGAGTGTAATCTTCATCATCTGTACTTTCCTTTGCCATAACAGGAATATAGCTAGTAATCATTGTCACGACTAAAGCAATAATTGCTAGTTTTTTTAAGTTTTTCATCGTATCCTCCTTTATTATTTTTAATATGATCTTCCTGATATATCAATTTTATCATGAGACATATCTTTAAATAAGGTAGTAAATTTGTAACTTTTTTTTACAAAAATAAGCAATTAATTAATTTATTTGAAATAATTTTTATATCAAGAAAGATGAAAAGATTATTAATAGGAATAAAAAATTATATACTTAATCAATCAGTAACTCTTCATCTTCATTATTTTTAATCAAGATGATCGTTGCAATAGAAGAAGCAATCGGTACTGTTAAAACGATTCCTAAAGTTCCTGCAACTCCTTGAGCAAATTCAATTACAATATAATTAGAATTTAATAGTTGTAAAGTATCGACATTATATGAAAATAATACTAATAACGATATAAAAGCACTTCCCGTAAAAGCTAAAATCAATGTATTAGTCATTGTTCCGATCATATCCTTACCAATTTCAATTCCCGAATTAAATAACTCTTTTCGCGTTAAATTAGGCTGATGATGATATACCTCATATAACGATGAAACAATTGACATTCCAACATCCATAATTGCTCCTAATGAAGAAATTAAAATTCCCGCAAATAATATTTCTTTGATTTGTAAATTAGTTGCCCTTGTAATCAAAACTAAACTTTCTGCCTCATCACTACTAAAACCATTAATATTTAAAATAATAGACATCAAATAAAAACAACCTGCACTCAAAACAACTCCTAAGACCGTTGAAATTATTGCCCCATAAGTTTTTTCAGATCTACCATTCAACAACATCAAAGTCACGATCGTTGAAAGAATCACACAAATTACACTCATAATTACGGGTGAATAACCAGAAAATACTGTCGGTAATAAAAAGAAGATAACTAAATATAGAGTATAAGCTAAACCAATGATTGATTTTATCCCTTTTCCTTTACCAATTGTAATAATGGCCATAAACAAAACCAATGTAAATACAACCATCCCTAAACTACGATCAAAATTATAAACTGTATAATACGCATCAATTCCATCAGGTTCGTCAGCCGAAATAATAACCTTAGTTCCAACTTTAACTTCAATGTTGTGAGCAGCCGTTAAATAGTTATCCATCGATACTGTCTTTCCCTTATTTTTTCCTTCTAAAATTTCAACTTTAACAACCTGTTTACCAAGATTAATTTTTAACTCTTCATCATATTCAACTTCACTGCTGGTCACTTCAACAACTTTTCCACTAACAAAATCAGTAGTATCATTATTGACTCTTGAATAATCTTTTTTTAAATAATTATTAAATAATAACGAAACTATAACAGTCAATAAAATAACTATTATTACAATTTTATTTTCTTTTAATTCCTTAATAAACTTTTCCATGTATTACCTCTAAAAATATAGTGGTAATATCATTACCACTATATCTATCTAATTCTCTTGATTATTTTTTCTTGATTTAAATACAATTACTGAACATCCTAAAGCTGTAAATAACAATGTTCCATAAGCTAACAGATCATTATTATCACCAGTAGCTACTTGATCACCATTTTTAATAGTAGTACTTGTTGATGGTTTTGCAGTTGTATTTACAACTTTATTAGTTTCATTCGATTCCATGCTTGTAAGAACTTTACTCAATGTTGTCTGTGCTTCACTAACTTGTTCTTCAGTTGCATTTTCATTTGCTAAAACTTCACGTGCTGAATTTATTGTATTTTGTAATAAATTCCAGCTTGCTTCACTATAATTTTCACGTTTTAAGCTTTCAGCTTGTTTAATTAGATCATTTAAAAGATCTTTATTAGGAATCAATCTTAAATCAATGTACGCTCTTACTAAAGCTTCTTGAGTTTCCGTAATTTCATCTTGCATTGCGTTTTCATCTGCTAATACTTCTTTTGCTTTTTCGTAAGCTGGTAACATTGCCTGCCAAGTAGTTGGCGTATATTTATTTTCATCTAATCCATCGATCGTTGTTACTAATTTTTGTAAAGCTTCTTTATCACCTTTTTTGAAATCTAAGAAATGCATGATGTAAGCCAAACGTGTTCCGGCATCATCGACTTGTTCTTGAGTAGCATTAGAATCATTGTAAACTTCTTTAGCATTAGCAAGAGCTGCCGTAAATTCATTTGCTACTACAGGAACTAAAGCATCAAGATCTGTTTGACTGATCTTATCAGCTTCTTCAATCGCTATTTTTAAGAATGTTTTATCAGTTTCAACTTCATTTTCATTTGTTTTATTAATTGTAAAAGTATCTAATGTTGCCCAATTATCACTATTAGCATCATATAAATAAGTTGTTACTTTAAATTGATTATCACTTACTTCAATATTTGAAATAGAACGTTGTTTAGATTGATCCATCTTAGCTACAAATTCTGTGCTAATATTTGTTTTGATATTATAATATTTACTTCCTGAAGCTGAATTTGCAGTTACATATAAGATACCATCAGGATCAGTTACACTGTCAAGATTGCTTGTATCTGTAACTACCTGCATTCCCTTCATGATATTACTACGAACATAAACATGATCATGTCCCATTAAAACAACATCAATTCCTAAATCATCAAATACTGGTGTTAATTCTTCACGACGTTGTAAAATATCACTTTCAACAGCATGATTAGCTACTGAATATACTGAGTGATGGAAGACAACGACTTTCCAGCGAACATCAGGATTAGCATTGATTGCTTCTTCCATAAATTCACGATGTTGAGCAGTTGACATATTATTTGTATTAATATCCATGAATAAAGTATTATTGTAAACATACCAATAATCACTTCCAGCAGTAGTTGCTCCTTTATCACTGACATTTGGTAAATTGTAGTGTTGTGAGTAAGCATTTGAACTTGAATCATGGTTACCAACAGTTGTTGCTTGTGGAACACTTGTAAGTTCTTCATGTTCTAAGTAACCACTGTATTGAGATTCATTACTAGCTGTATTTACCTGGTCACCAGCTGATAAAATAAAGTTTGGATTAAATTTATCAACAGAATCTTCTAACGTTTTTCCCCAACCTTCAGTATCACTTGCGGCATTTCCACTAGCACCAATTTGGGGATCTCCAGCAAGAATAAAATTATAACTTCCATCAAAATCTTTTGTTGTAAAATCATAAGCTTGACTTACTTTATCACCATTTACGATACGATATACATATTTAGTATTTTCTTCTAGATTTGTCATTGTAGCTTGATTATAGTAGAAACCATTATCATTTGATTGATTGCTAGTGGCATTGATTGAAACAAATTCACTTGGGAATTCACCATTGATCATCGCTCCAGCTTTTGCTAATTGAACTACTCCAGCTTCACTAGTATTTGCATACCAGGTAAGATTCATTTCTGATTCATTTTCACCAACTGTTAAGTTAAGAGCTTTTTGTTCAACTTCTACTTCTGATTCACCATAATTCATTTGTAAATTAGCAAATTCTAAATACATATCAGAACTGCTGGCTCTTCCCTGATGAAGTTCTACAGCAATAACATTTTCACCAGTTTTTAAAACATCTGTTAATTGTTCCTTAGTTAAATTGATTTCACCAGTTTTTGGTGTGCTGGCATTAGAACCACCATAAGACATATTTGAATCAAAACCACCATCTGGTTCATCAAATGCAGCTACTTTTACACCATTGATATAAACGATTGCTGCATCATCGTAATAAAGATTACCAGTAATTGAAGATAGATTATCTAAACTATCGATATTTACTGTTGTTCTAAAAAAGAATGCTGGAATATCGTCATTAGTTCCTTCAATATATTGATTTAATAATACTGTTGGTGTAAAGTTACCACCTAAACTAGCTAATTGACCATTTTTAGCACCAAATTTACCAGCTGCACTTTTCCAGTCTGCATCTTGATAATCGGCTTTAGTCCAGGCTGTACGATCTGTAGTGCTACCAGGATCAACGTTGTTATCTAAATATTTCCATGTCGTTGAAGCATTGATCAAATTAACTGCTTCAGTTGTTTTTACAGTATCAGCATATGTAGGTAATACTTGATAGCTGTTAGCTACATAACCAGTACCCATTAATAATGCTAAAGTTGCCATTGAAACTTTTAATGCTTTATTCTTTTGTTTTTTCATTTCCATTTCTCCTTGTAAAATTTTTACAGGCACATCTTAGCACTCAAAAATCCATCAAACAATAGACTTTACCAACACTTAATTATTTTAACTTAATCTTAAAATAGAGAAAAAAATGTTATCCTAAAAATAACATTTTTAACAACTTACATAAACATACATAAAACGATCGGTAAAAACATCGCCGGTAAATAATTCATCAATTTCAATTTCGTAATTCCTAATAAATTAAGCCCCGTTGCAATAATAACTAAAGATCCCACACACGTCATCTCATTAATTACAGTCGTACTTAACAGGGGCGCAGCAGCTATCGCTAAAAGCGTCAATCCTCCTTGATAAACTAAAACAAATCCCGCTGACAACAATACCCCGATTCCTAAAGTCGAAGCAAAAATAATCGATGAACAAAAATCTAAAGTCGATTTAGTAAATAACATTGTATTATCACCTAAAAGCCCCGCATTCATGGCCCCTACGATCGTCATCGAACCAATACAAAATAATAAACTAGCTGTAATAAAGCCCTGAGAAATACTATTTTCACTATTTTTCTTTGTAAACCGATTTTCAATCTTTCTAACCCCACTATTAACATGTTTATCAATATCAACAGCCTCACCGATCAAAGTTCCCAAAACCATGGAAATAATCATCACCAGCGTATCTTCACCTTTAAAAGCACCACTAATTCCAATAAAAAGCGTACATAATCCTAATGCTTTCATCAACGCATCGCCAACTCGTTTAGGAATCCCCTTTTTTATCAATAAGCCAATACTTGCGCCAATAATGACCGCAGCTGTATTTACAATCGTTCCTATCATTTATTATCTCCTAAAATACTTGCAATCTCATCTTTAACTTCAAATAAAGACGGTAAAGTTTTATATGTAAGAGCTAAAATTTCTGGTCCATTAACAACTAGATCCGGTACACAAATAACTGGTATTCCAGCATTATAACTAGCCATAATACCATTACAAGAATCCTCTAATACTAATGCCTCATCATTATTAATATTAAAATGTTTTAATACTCTTAAAAACAATTCCGGGTTAGGTTTACCATGAAGCACCGCATCACCGCCAATCACAAAATCAAACTCATTTTCCATCTTTGATAACTCTAAATACTCATTGATCAAATCAATTGACGATGACGAAGCCACCGCAATTTTGATTCCCATTTCTTTTAAATAAGCTACCAGCTCTTTCAACCCCTTTTTGATTGGTAAGCCATATTCATAAAAATACTCCATTTTTAACTTCTTTGCTAAATCTCTTATCTCAAATACCGGATAATCATCACCAAACTTAGCCTTAACCTTAAGAACATGATCATGAACATTCATCCCTATCAATCCCATCTGAAATTCATCATCAACTATATAACCATACTTTTTAGCCGCTATTTTAAAACACTTTGCCCCAATCGGTTCAGTATCAAACATCAACCCATCCATATCAAATATTACTGCTTTTAACTCCATTTCCTTCCTCCACAATAAAAGAGCGTATATACGCTCTTTTATCTTACTACATTATTTTAAATAAAACAATTATCACTAATTCTTTAAATAACTTATTAATTCCTCATTAGATAAGGTGCAACTTGAAATAAAAAACATCCCCTTTTATTTTCAAAAGTGACAATTCCTCATTAGATAAGGTGCAACAATAAGCTATGATGAACCAATAGAAAGGTGATCTATTAAGAGTGACAATTCCTCATTAGATAAGGTGCAACAACTATATTTACTAGCTATTTCTTATATCTTACTATAAATTTAACTATTTTTAAACATTTTATGAGTGTTTTTTGTGGTCAATCTCTAAATTACTTATTTGTGTATAAGTGTTGTGTATCATAGGGTTTGAGCATTTTTTGTGTTTTTAATGAATACCTTTAAAAGATTGACTGTATTTTTTGCTTATTTTTGATGATTTTTAGCTGTTTTTTGATTATAAAATTGCTCAAAAGTCTTGATGAATATAGAGTTTAGATTGACCGCAAAATATTACTCTAAACTCATTACTAAATAATATATGCGCTTTCGTTTGTTATTTTTAATAAAATGAGTATTTGCTAATTCCTTTAATTTAAATAACCTATTAATTCTTCAACCAGTTGATACACAGTGTTCCCTGGAGAGCATTTTGAGGGAGAAAGACTTGGTTTATAATTACTCATAAGTCTTTTAGAATTACCTATAGCATTTTTAACACTTCCAACTTCACTACAAAATTTATAAATATTTGGATCATTTTTTTGATAATTATGATTATATCCATAATCATTATATATTTCTGTCATTTTTTGAAATAATACCTTCCGTGAAAGTGCACTATCTATATAACAAAAATGTAATAATAGCCATAATTCAAAACATTCATTACTCCATGCTACCTTATATTCCTTTAATTCAGCTTCATTGATTGCTTTATCAAATTGTTCAAAATCATCTTTATCAAATACTATCCATATATTCTCATATATTATTTTTGCTTCCTTAACTCTTTTTTCAACAATATTTACTAATGATGTTGTATTTTGACCTTCACCAATAGCATCAATAATTGGGATAGATTCTATTTTAATTTGACCACCTATTTTTTTCTGAATCTTTGTATTTAAACCATTAAAATAATTTGGTTCAGTTTCCTTACCTTCACAAATTATCAAATAAGAATGAGCATGTGGCTACCTATTTTCAAATTTTCTTTTTCGTCTTTCCGCTCTCTTTTTCTTAAATATATCATCCTTCCCCATTATCTTCACTCCCTATTTCAAAATCCTTTAAATACGGTATTCCTCCATAAATACCACCCAAATAATCTTTTTCAAAAGACGCATCATTTCTTATTTTGAATTCAGCTAAAGAATACAATTTTGATATACCATACTGATCTTTTTGGGTAAACCATATTTGATCTCTTCTAAAAAATTTATTACTCAATAAAGTAACATCATGTGTAGTATATATCAACTGCGCACCAGTACTACTGTTATTAAACATATCAATAATAAACTTAAGCAATAATGGATGCAGTTTAATATTTAATTCATCAAAAAAAAGAGCTTGTCCACTAGCTATTACCACTTTAATTAAAGCATATAAAGCTAAACTTTTAACAGTACCAGCAGATTCATTATCTATATCTAGTTTATATTCATCATTATCTAATCCCTTATGATAAGTATAAATACTTACTTTATCTCTATCTTTATTATATTTAATATCACTTATTCCAGATTCAATTGCTTCTAAATATTGCAATAAATTATCTTTTTCATTATCAATAAATGTAATCAAAACATCTTCTAATAAATAAGAATACAAATCATCAAACTCATCGCAAAAAACAAGGACTTTAATAATACTATTATAAACATCATTAAATAACTTATTTTTTAATTTAAGACGATTAAAAAAAGATAACACTAAAACATCATTATCAATTTCATTTATATATTTATGACACTCTTTTTTTATTGACGAACCTAATTCAATATTATCACTACTTCTTTCAAAAATTATCTTTTTTCGATTAGTTTCTAATGATGTTTGATACAACCATTCATAATTTATATATTGATCATTATAACAATATCCATATTGATACTCCTTATCACCAATAATAAAAATTAATTCAAACTCTGTATCTTCTTTTTCTTTGCAAAAAGCATATGGCTGATAATACTTCTTCAAAACACCATTACTATTTATTTCTTCAAAAGATTCATTATTTGCATTACTAAAAGAATCCCTAATAATTTTCCGAAAAAATCTAAACGCCATCAATATATTACTTTTACCACTTGCATTAGCACCATATATTGACATAACCTTTAAAAACTTTTCTTTATTTGAAATAAAAATTAAATTATCACTATATTCTTTATAAGCATTAACTGCACTCCAATCTAAAACATTTTCATTCTTAAATGACATAAAATTTTTTACTGTAAATTGCACAAACATAAAACTCACCATCCTATACCTCCAATATAGCATATTTATTATTTTATAACAATTTTTTTGAGAAATTTACACAAATATGTCATTAAAAATCACTTAACAATTATAAAATACAAAAAATAGTCAACATATTTGACTATCTAATACATTAACTATAAATAATTTAATACCTAATTACATAACTACAACTTTTAAAATTTATAACTCTATTTTTATACAATTCAATGATCATATATATGATTCCTCATTAGATAAGGTACAACTGAAGAAGGTTTATATGCAGTTAAAGTAAAAGGAGAATTAAAGTTACAATTCCTCATTAGATAAGGTGCAACAACTATATTTACTAGCTATTTCTTATATCTTACTATAAATTTAACTATTTTTAAACATTTTATGATTTGAGTTTCGTTATTTTGCATGTTTTTCAAGTGCCTTTTTAAAAATGATTAATATTCATATCTAACTTCATAATTTTTCTCACCTGTTTTTTGTTTTTGTGTTATTTTTTTCAAGCTAAAAAAGTGTCATTTTCATGACTTTTTTTATTTATCATTACCTTTCTTCTCATAGCTTCAATTCCAGCTGTACATATTCTTTCTTCTCTCTTATTCCCTGAA
>NZ_JMLH01000068.1 GCF_000686665.1 Thomasclavelia saccharogumia DSM 17460
GTATCAGAGCCTTATAAACTAGCAAACCGGGCATTTCATCCAGATGATACGATCATCGATGTATCAGGAGTTAAAGTCGGTGGTGAAAATCTAGCGTTGATCGCAGGACCTTGTTCGGTAGAAAGTGAAGAACAGGTAATTGAAGTTGCTAAAGCTGTAAAAGCAGCCGGAGCTAATATTTTACGTGGTGGAGCTTTCAAACCAAGAACCTCACCATATGCATTTCAGGGAATGGGTTCTTCAGGACTGGATATTTTGGTAGCTGCTAAAAAAGCAACAGGTCTGCCAATCTGTTCAGAATTAATGGATGCACAGTATCTTGACGAATTTAATGAAAAAGTAGATTTGATTCAAATCGGAGCAAGAAATATGCAAAACTTTGATTTATTAAAGAAAGTAGGAGCAGGGACAAAAAAACCGATTTTATTAAAAAGAGGATTAAGTGCGACATTTGAAGAATGGATCATGTCGGCAGAATATATCATGGCCAGCGGGAATCCAAACGTAATATTATGTGAAAGAGGGATCAGAACATTTGAAAGCTATACAAGAAACACATTAGATCTACAAGCGATCCCGGTAGTGAAGAAACTGACACATTTACCGATCATAATCGATCCAAGTCACGCCGGAGGGAAATGGTGGTTAGTGGAACCGATGGCAAAAGCATCAGTAGCAGGTGGAGCAGATGGATTGATGATAGAAGTGCATAATGATCCTGAAAAGGCGTTGTGTGATGGACCACAATCATTGAGACCAGAGAAATATGAGAAGTTATTAAAACAAATCAGTAAGATAGCTGAAGTTGTAGGTAAGAAAGTATAATAAATTTTAGGAGGAGATATAGCGATGGATTTGACAGTTGCGTTAAAGGATAATAGTTATCCAATTTATATTGAAAAGGGGATTTTGAGTCAGGCTGATAAATATATTAAACAAATTTATCAGGGGAATAAAATCATGATCATTTCCGATGATCAGGTATATAGCTATTATGGGGATCTTTTAACTAATGTCTTGAATAAAGATTTTATCGTGGAGCATGTAACAGTTTTACATGGTGAACAGTCTAAACGGTTTGATATTTTACCATCGCTATATAAAGCTTTGTTGGATTTTAAACTAACAAGAACTGATTTGATCATTGCTTTAGGTGGTGGCGTAATTGGTGATCTAGCGGGATTTGTAGCAGCCTCTTATTTAAGAGGGGTCAAGCTTGTCCAAATTCCAACGTCGCTTTTAGCACAGGTAGATTCATCTGTAGGGGGAAAAGTGGCGGTAGATCTGCCAGAGGGCAAAAATCTTATTGGGGCTTTTTATCATCCTAAGATGGTTTTAATTGACCCAAATACGTTAAAGACTTTACCTAAACGCTTTATTAATGATGGGATGGGGGAAGTAATTAAATATGGTTGTATTAAAGATCGGGCTTTATTTGATAAATTAAATAATTATCAGAATTTTGATGAACTTTATCAAGATATTGATGAGATAATTTATCGTTGTGTTGATATTAAGCGCGATGTCGTAGAACGTGATCAGTTTGATTTTGGTGATCGCCTATTATTAAACTTTGGTCACACATTAGGACATGCGATTGAACAGTATTATCATTATCAGACATATTCTCATGGTGAGGCTGTTGCAATCGGAATGGTTCAATTAACAAAAATTGCTGAAGAAAAAGGTTTATCACCTGAGGGGACTAGTGATATAATCGAAGCGATCTGTCTTAAATATAATTTACCTACTCATAGCGATTTAAAAACAAGTGATCTAGTAGGGGCAATCAGTCTTGATAAGAAAAATATTAATAAAAAATTATCATTAGTATTATTAAAAGAAATTGGTAATAGTTATGTTTATCAAAGTGATCTTTCATTAATTCAAACAAAGGATAGGGTTTAAAATGACAGCAGTAAAAATAACACCAGCTAAATTACAGGGAACGGTTCAAGTGCCACCGTCAAAATCATTAGCACATCGTGCAATCATTTGTGCTAGTTTGGCTAAAGGAGTTAGTCGTATCGATAATATTGAATATTCAAAAGATATTCAAGCAACGATCAAAGCTATGAAATCATTAGGAACTAAAATTGAAGAGTATGATGATTATTTGATCATTGATGGAACGACTACGTACACAAAACAAAATAGTGAGATCGATTGTGAGGAATCTGGTTCGACACTTAGATTTATGGTACCAATTTCAATCGTTGCGGAAAATAGAGTTCATTTTATTGGTCGCGGAAATTTAGGAAAAAGACCTTTAGATACATTTTATGAAATTTTTGAGCGCCAAAATATTGGTTATATATATAAAAAAGATGTTTTAGATCTATATGTGATAGGGAAATTAAAACCTGATCATTATTTGATCCCAGGTAATATTTCTTCACAGTTTATTACTGGCTTACTATTTGCTTTACCGCTTTTAAAAGGTGATTCGATCATCGAAATAACTTCACCATTAGAATCTAAAGGCTATATTGATTTGACTTTGCAAATGTTAGATCAATATGGGATAAAAATTATCAACAATAATTATAAAAGCTTTATTGTCAGAGGTAATCAAGAATATAGCGCTCACGATTATCGCGTTGAAGCAGATTTTTCTCAGGCAGCTTTTTATCTTGTTGCTGGAGCAATTGGTAATGATGTAGTTTTAAAAGATTTAAACTTAGATTCATTACAGGGGGATAAAGCAACATTAGATATTTTAAAAGCAATGAAAGCAACAGTTGATGTTGTTGATGAGGGAATCAAAGTAACTGCTCAAGAACTGGTAGCTGCGACAGTTGATGCTAGTCAATGTCCGGATGTTATTCCTGTTGTCTGCGTAGCTTTAGCTTTAGCTAAAGGTAAAAGTGAGGTCGTTAACGCTAAGCGGTTAAGAATTAAAGAATGTGATCGAATTGAAGCAACAAGCTCTCAAATCAATGAATTAGGTGGAATGGTAACAGAATTATCTGAAGGCATGATCATTGAGGGTATAAATGAGTTTGAGGGTGGAAATTGTTCAAGTTATAATGATCATCGCATTGCGATGATGCTGGCAATAGCTGCAACAAGATGCAAGCATGCAATCATTATCGATAATATGGAATGTGTAGAAAAATCTTATCCTAGTTTTTGGGAAGATTATCAGTCATTAGGAGGAATTATTGATGTCATCAACGTGGAAAAATAAAATCGAAATTACAATTTTTGGCGAATCACATGGTAAAGCTATTGGTGTTGTTTTAGGTAATCTTCCTAGTGGAATTAAACTTGATATGGAAGAAGTTGCTAAAGAAATGAAGCGGCGGGCTCCTGGTCAAAATAAAATGTCAACAGCTAGGAAAGAAGCTGATAAAGTAGAAATAATGAGTGGTATCCAGGACGATATTATTACTGGAGCACCGTTATGTGCGATGATCTATAATAGTGATCAGCATTCTAAAGATTATTCTTTATTAAAAGAAAAAATGCGACCTGGTCATAGTGATTATCCAGCTTTTGTGAAATACAAAGGCTTTAATGATGTTCGTGGCGGGGGACATTTTTCGGGTCGGATCACAGCTCCAATCGTATTTGCTGGTGCTGTTGCAAAACAGATCTTAGCACAAAAAGGAATTTATGTTGGTGCCCATATTTTAAGTATTAAAAATAAGTATGATGATTATTTTGATATGCGTTTGTCTTATGATACATTGAAATATTTGAAGGGTCAGCAGTATCCTGTCTTGAATCAAGCTGTGTATGATCAATTTGTAGAAATTATTGATCAAGCACGAATGAATCAAGATTCAGTAGGAGGAAAAATTGAGTGTGCAGTTGTTGGATTAGAGGCTGGATTAGGGGAACCATTCTTTGATTCGATTGAAAGTCATCTGTCAAGTCTTCTATTTTCGATTCCTGCTGTCAAATCAGTTGCTTTTGGTAATGATTTAATTAGTGAGATGTATGGTAGCGAAGCTAATGATTGTTATTATTATGATGGTGATGTTGTAAAGACGAAGACAAATAATAACGGGGGTATCACAGGTGGAATCAGCAATGGCATGCCGATAGTTTTTAATGTGGGAATCAAGCCAACTCCTTCAATTTCTAAGCCACAAGAAACAATTGATATCAAGAATCATCAAAATACAATTTTGGAAATTCATGGACGCCATGATCCATGTATTGTTTTTAGAGCAACAGTTGTCGTTGAAGCTATGGCTGCTTTAACAATACTTGATTTAGTGAGGTAATTATGAAAGATTTAGAACAATGTCGTAAAGAAATTGATGAAATCGATCAACAGTTGATCAAACTTTTTGAACAAAGAATGCAGGTCAGTAAAGATGTAGTAACTTACAAATTAGCTCATGATATGGAAATATTTCAGCCACAACGTGAAAAAGCGGTAATTGAAAAAAATGCTGATCGTATTACCAATCCTAATTTAGAAGACTATGCTCGTAATTTTATTCAAGATGTCATGGATATTGGAAAAAGTTATCAGGCTAGTTTTATCCCTTTGAAAGATACGTATCAATTAACTAAACCTAAAACTGAAAATATTAAAGTTGGATATGCTGGAGTACCAGGTGCTTTTGCTCATCAAGCGTTATTAGAGTATTTTGGTGATGTTGATAATATTAATTATGAACATTTTCAAGACGTTTATGATGCTTTAAAGAATGATGAAATTGATTATGGCATCGTTCCTTTAGAAAATTCTTCAACTGGCGCAATTAATGATAATTATGATTTAGTAAGAGATTATGATTTTTATATCGTTGGTGAACATAGTGTTGGTGTCACGCAACATCTTTTAGGAATCAAAGGTTCTAAAGTAGAAGAACTTGAATATGTATATAGTCATCCCCAGGGAATTGCTCAATCAACGGATTTTTTAAAGAAATATCCAAATATAAAACCGCAAAATTTTTCTAATACGGCAGCAGCAGCAAAGTTTGTTAGCGAAAGTAATGATCATCATTTAGCAGCTATTGCTTCAAAAATGGCTGCTAAGTTATACGATTTAGAAGTCTTACAAGAAAATATTCATAACGAAGAAAGTAATAATACGCGTTTTATCGTTTTTTCAAAACAGTTAGAGGATCATGAAGATACTAATTGTGTTAGTATTGTTTTTACTTTACAACATAAAGCTGGAGCCCTTTATTCGATTTTAAAAGTTATTAAAGATCATCAAATAAACCTATCTAGAATTGAATCACGACCAATCAAAGATAAACACTGGCAATATTATTTTTATATCGATTTTGAAGGCAGTTTACATGATGATAATGTAAAATTAGCTTTAGAACAATTAAAAGCTAATTGTTTAACACTAAGAGTTTTAGGAAATTATCGTCATGCCTGAGGTATTCAGATGAGAAATATTGTATTGATTGGCATCATGGGCTGTGGTAAAACAACGATTGCTGCGCTTTTAGCTAAAAAATTAAAGCGTCCGGTTATTGATATTGATGAATATATTGTAGAAAAACACCAGCAAACAATTCCCGAAATGTTTAAAATCGGTGAAACTTATTTTAGAGAAAATGAAACTGATGGTTGTAAAGATATGGCTAAGTTAGAAGGTCATATTATCTCTACGGGAGGCGGTGTTGTTTTAAATCCTTTGAATATTCAATATTTAAAAGAAAATGGAGTTATTGTTTATATTGATCGATCGATTGATGATATTTGTAAAGATGTTGAAACTTCAACTAGACCGCTATTAAAAGATGGACCACAAAAATTATATGACTTAAATAAACAAAGGTATCAGTTATATTTAGATGCTTGTGATATTCATTTTATTAACGATGATACGTTAGAGAATGTTACCAATAATTTAATTGAAATCTTAAAAAATTATATTTAATAACTTTTAAGTTGATAAAAAGTATGGTAAAAGCCATACTTTTTACTCCTTATATTACTTTAAATATACTTATAGACGATTTTAAGATAAGTCTAAAAGTTTGTTTTTTGTGATTTTGTTAATATAGAATTTAAAACGATATTTTTTATTAGCAAAAGTTTAAAAAGTGTATTAAGCATAACATAGTATGAAATAATTATTATTTCAGATTGCAGATTTGTAAAATCAAATACAAAATTAAAAGTAAAATAGAATCAGGTTTATTGACTGGTTCTTTTTTATAAAAATAAAAAGTATTTATAATCAAAGAAAATGACACAGGGTCAAAAGATAGATTTTGTTGACATATTTTTTGAACTATGAACTTGTTAAAAATTATGTTTTTAAAATATAGCTAGTTTTATTGAAATAGAAAACAGGTCTTTATTTATAAAATTTTTACTTTATGAATTGAAGTTTAAACAAAGATAAAATTTATGATATAATGTTAGACAAGGTGATTAAAGTGAAATTGGTAAAAGAAGAGTATGTTGATAAAAACTTACCTAAAGGATGGAAGCCGTATTATATCTATGCCATGATCGTTGATGATAAAGCTGTCGGAAAGATTGTTTTACGTGAAGGGACGAAAGAAGAACGTTATTATGATGGTCATATTGGATATACGGTTGAAAAAGAATATCAAGGACATGGTTATGCTTTTCAAGCTACACAATTATTAAGAAAAGAAGCATCATTATTAGGGTTTAAGGAACTGATAATAACTTGTTCACCTGATAATACTGCTTCTAAAAAAACAATTTTAAAATTAAAAGCACAATATTTAGAAACAGCTGCAGTTCCTAAAAAATTAAGAAAGAATTTTGCTGCTGGTGAAAGCGAAAAAGAAATTTATATCATAGAGTTATAAGGAGATAGATAATGAGATTTGTTCATATTAGTGATATTCATTTAGGAAAACTGCTTTTTCAACAGAATTTATTAGAAATTCAGGCTGATTTGTTGAAGCAGATAACTAATTATCTAGTTGAAAATGAAATTGATGTTTTAATTATGGCTGGCGATATTTATGATCGCAGTGTGCCTAGCAACGAGGCAGTTGAAGTATTAAATGATTTTTTGTCATCGTTAATTTTAAAACATCATAAAAAGGTTTTAATGATTGCTGGAAATCATGACAGTGCTGCAAGATTAAGCTTTGCTAGCGGCTTATTAAAACATGAGGGGTTATATATCGAGGCTCATTTACAAAAGGAAATGAAGCCGATCATTATTGATGGGGTAAATTTTTATTTATTACCTTTTTTTAAACCTTCTTATTATCGCTATTTGTTTGAAGATGAAAATATAATTACTTATCAAGATGCTTTTGAAGCATATTTAAAAAGACAGAATTTTGATTTTAAAGCAACGAATGTATTAATAACGCATCAGTTTATCGCTGGTAATAAAGAAGTTGTGCGTAGTGAAAGTGAAGTGGTTTTAAGTGTTGGGGGAAGTGAAATAATTGATGTTTCTTTAGTGGAACCGTTTGATTATGTAGCTTTGGGACATATTCATGCGCCGCAAAAGATTGCAAAAGAAACAATTCGTTATAGTGGTAGTTTAATGCGGTATTCTTTTGATGAAGTGTTACAGCAAAAAAGTATTGTCGATGTTACGATCGTTGATAAAAAAGTATCATTTAAATTAGTAGCACTAAAGCCTAAACAGAATCTAATTAAATTCTCGGGGTCATTTGATGAAATAATGAATTTAGAAGATAATCATCATGATTTTATTGCAGTTGAGTTATTAGATACAATGATCGTTCCTAATGCCATCGATTATTTACGAACAAAATTTACTAATGTTTTACAAATAACTTATCCTAATTTAATTAGTCAGCAAATAAAAAATAATACTAAAGCTGATCAGGGATTTGAAAAATTGTCCTCATTAGAACTATTTGCGCAGTTTTATCAAAAAATAAAAGGTGTGCCAATCGATGATAAATCTAAAGCAATAATAACTAAAATAATGAAAGGGGAAGATGATCATGTTGCCTAATACCCTTACAATGTCAGCTTTTGGACCATATCGAAATGTTGTCAAAATCGATTTTGAAACCTTTAAACAAGATGGATTATTTCTAATTACCGGACCTACCGGCTCAGGAAAGACAATGATCTTTGATGCTATAACCTTTGCTTTATACGGGGTTTCAAGCGGTAGTGAAAGAAGCAGTGAACAATTTCGGAGTGATAAAGCTGATAATGATGTTTTTACATATGTGGAATTAGATTTTACTTTGCATGGCAAACACTATCTGATCAAGCGCTCGCCTAAGTATTTATTAGAAGGTCGAAAAACGCCTAAAATGCCAACGGCTTTATTAACTTTGCCAGATGGAAAAGTTGTTGATGGCGTCAAGGAAGTAAATGCTAAGATAAAAGAAATTTTAGGAATTGATGAAAAACAGTTTAAACAGATCGTCATGATTGCTCAAGGGGAATTTACTAAACTTATTTATGCGGGTAGTGATGAGCGGGAAAAAGTTTTAAGAAACTTGTTTAAAACGGATGATTTAGTGTACCTGGAAGAAAAATTAAAAGAACAGGTCAAAGAATATCGAAATAAATATGATTTATTATTTAAGCAAAGAGAGATGTTAAAAGATAGTTTAAAGATCGAACCGACAAATCTTGATGATGAAGCTTATTTAAAGATGTATGAAAAAGAAGTAAAGGATAACGAATTGATTTATCAAACGAAGTTTGAAGAGTATCATCAGATCAAGCAAGAGTTGAATATAACATTATTGAATAATCAAAGAATCAAACATTTAGATGAATTACAGTTTAAATTAGATGATTATTCAAATAATCAGGAATATTATCAAAAGCTAAAAGAGAATATCTTATTGTTGAAAAAAGCCATGAGTTTACAAAATACTTATCAAGAAATGCTTTCAAGTAAGAAAAAAGTAGATAAATTATTGACTGCTAGGGATGATAGTCAAAAACTTTTGATAAAGACTAAAAAAGAATTGGCTGATAAGGAAAAGGAATATTTAGATATTGCTAAATATCAAGAAAAAAAAGCAACACTAACGATTGAATTACAAAAAAATAAAGAATTAAAACAAATTTATAAAGATTATCAAAATGATCTAGCTATCCAAACGAGATTAAATAAACAGATCAGAATTATTAAAAGCAGATTAGTAGGTTTAGAAGATAAACAAAATAAGTATCAAAAGCTGATTGATACAGATAGTGCCAGCATCTCTAAATTAGATAAATTAAAAAGTAACTATGAGTTAGTCAATCAAGAGTACCAAAAGTTACATCAGCATAAATTAGAATTACATCGTTTAAGTGAAGATTATGATAAATTATTGTTGACTGAAGATCAGGGATATGATTTAAAAGAAGAATTTCAAAGAGTTGAAGAAATTTATTTAAAGGAAAAGCAAAATTATGATATGATCGAACATCGTTTTCGTTTGAGCCAAGCTGGAATCTTAGCTAGTGGACTTAAAGAAAACGAGCCTTGTCCAGTCTGTGGATCGTTGCATCATCCCCATATTGCTAGTTTTGATAAAGATATTGTTTATCATGATGATTTAAAACGAGCTAAGCATAGTTTTGATAAATGCCAAGAACAACGTAATGATCTTTATAATGCTTTGATGTTAAAACAGCAGGAAATTTCTTTGTTGAAAAGTAAATTAGAGTCTGATTCAAAACGTCTTGATATTGATGAGGAATTAGGAAAAGAGGTCTTTATTAAGGAATTAGGAGTAATCAATATTAAGGAATGTAGTTTGTTGAAAGAAGCTAAAGAAATGGATAATGAAATTATTTATTTGAATAAGCTAAAAACTACTTTAGATAACCATTTAAAAGATCTAAAAGAAGTTGAAATAAAGATAACTGATGATAATGATCTGCTTAGTAATTATAATGATCAATTAAATCAATTAGTAGGGAAAATAGCTTCTTTAGATCATTTAAAGCAATTGACCGAGTCAAAAATTAATCAAATGATCAATGATGATGAAAAACAGCTTCAGGATCTAGATGTCTTAATAACGACACTTGAAAAAAATTATCGTTATTTAAAAGAAAAACAGATTCAATTAGAAACTAATGACCAGGTATTAGTTAAGCAGTTACAGGAAGAAAAAAATAATTATCAAGATAAATCAAATATTTATCTTGAACAGTTAAAACAATTATTCGATAATGAAGATCATTTTATTGAATTATTACCACAAATAGTATTATTAAATGATAAAGAAAAAGAATATAATGATTATTTGATCAATAAGACGACATTGCAAAATCAAATCAGTGAATTAAAGAAAGAATTAGAAAATACAAAATATGTCGATACTTCTAAAATAGAAGAAAAGACAATGATTCTCAAAAAAGAATTAGAAGGCTTACAAGATTCATTAAATAAACAAAAAGCTAAACTAATGATGATGAGTAAAACAATTGAAAATATTAAAGAAATTGATAAACAGTTAAATGATAATTATGAAAATTATCAGCGCTACTTAGAATTAAGCGAGATAACTTCTGGTAAAAACGAATATCGGATCTCATTTGAACGCTATGTTTTAGCTGCTTATTTTGAAAATATTTTAGCTTATGCAAATATTTTGTTAAAAAGAATGTCTCAAGGCAGATATCAGTTATATCGCCGTGATAATCGTTCTAAAGGTGCTGGAAAGCAAGGTTTAGAGCTGGATGTTTTAGACTTAGAAAGCGGGATGTTTAGAGATGTTAAGACTTTATCAGGGGGCGAATCATTTAAAGCGGCTTTATCGTTAGCTTTGGGATTATCAAAGATGATTCAAAGTTTTGCTGGGGGCATCGAACTTAATACTCTATTTGTTGATGAAGGGTTTGGTTCTTTAGACAGTCAGTCATTGGATCAGGCAATCAATTGTTTGATTGATTTACAGCAGGATGGTAAATTGATTGGAATAATTTCTCATGTAAGTGAACTAAAAGAGCGTATCGATCATAAGATCGTTCTTTCTAAAGGAAATAAAGAAACTTATATTTCTATTGAATAATCCAGACATAAATAGTAAAATAAACAAAGATTATAATGAAATGAGGAGATATGATGGCAAATAATAAAAAAAATGATGCAATATGTGCAATGGAGGATGACTTTGCTCAATGGTATACAGATGTATGTAAAAAAGCTGAATTAATGGATTACAGCAGTGTTAAAGGCTTTATCATTTATCGGCCATACAGTTATGCAATGTGGGAAGCAATTCAACAATATATGGATAAACGTTTTAAAGAAACTGGACATGAAAACGTTTATATGCCGATGCTTATTCCACAATCATTATTACAAAAAGAATCAGATCATGTTGAAGGATTTGCGCCAGAATGTGCAATTGTAACAAAGGGGGGATTAGATGATTTAGAAGAAAATCTAATCATCCGTCCAACTTCAGAGACCCTATTTTGTGAGCACTACGCTAAAGTAGTAAACTCTTATCGTGATCTGCCTAAATTATATAATCAATGGTGTTCAGTAGTGCGCTGGGAAAAAACAACCCGTCCGTTTTTAAGAGGATCAGAGTTTTTATGGCAGGAAGGTCATACGATTCATGCTAGTGAAGCAGAAGCGCGGGCTGAAACTTTACAAATGTTAGATATTTATGAAGATACAGCTAAAAACTTATTAGCGATTCCAATGGTAACAGGTCGTAAAACAGAACGTGAAAAGTTTGCTGGGGCGTTGGAAACATACACGATCGAAGCTTTGATGCATGATGGTAAAGCGTTACAGTCAGGGACTAGTCATTATTTTGGGCAAGGTTTTGCGAAAGCTTTTGATATGAAATTTTTATCAAAGGAAAATAAATTAGAATATGTTTATCAGACATCTTGGGGTGTTTCAACAAGATTACTAGGGGCCATCATTATGGTTCATGGTGATAATAATGGGTTAGTTTTACCACCACGAGTAGCACCGATCCAAGTGATGATCATACCGATTCAGCAGCAAAAAGATGGTGTTTTAGATAAGGCTTATGAGTTGCAGCAAAGATTGAAAGATGCAGGAATTAAAGTTAAAGTTGATGCTAGTGATAAGACACCAGGATGGAAGTTTTCTGAAGCTGAAATGCGCGGGATTCCATTAAGACTTGAAATTGGTCCTAAAGATATTGCTAATAATGCTTGTGTCATTGCTAAAAGAAATGATGGAACCAAGGAAACATATCCATTAGATGAAAATCTTGAAAATACAGTTAAGCAGTTATTAGATACGATTCATGAAGAAATGTATCAAAAGGCTTTAAAACATCGTGATAAAAATATTCGTCAAGCTAATAGCTATGATGAATTTAAAGAAATTCTAGATACTAAGGGTGGTTACATCAAAATGATGTGGTGTGGCGATGAAAACTGTGAGGTTAAGATTAAAGAAGACACAGGAGCTACTAGCCGTTGTATTAAAGAAGAGGAAAAGCCATTTGGTGATGTTTGTCCAATTTGTGGTAAACCAGCTAAAAAGGTTGTATATTTTGCTAAAGCTTATTAGAAGATCAAACAGTTTTGCTTTAAAAGTGAAACTGTTTTTTATTTATAGTTGACATATCAATTAATTTGAATATAATAGTTGATATGTCAATTATTAGAGGTGTGATCATGGAAAGATTAGGCAAAGTAATCAATCAGTTAGCAATATTAAATCGTAATGATAGTAATCAAAGATTGAAACAATATAATTTAACTGGCAGTGAGGGTGCTGTTTTATTGATGTTCAATAAAAAACATGAACTTTACCAGGAAGATATTATCAAAAAATTAGAAATTGATAAAAGCGCGGTAACAAGACTATTGAAGCGCATGGAAAGTAAAAATTTGATCAAGCGAATTCAGGCTCCTGATGATAAAAGATATTGTTTGATCGGGATAACTGAAGCGGGACTAGAAAAACAAAGGCAGGTCGATCGTGTCTTTAATAAAAAGGATCATGAAATTGTTGCTGGTTTGTCTAAAGAGGAGCAAACTGAACTTAGAAGAATGCTGGAAATTATAAAGAATAATATTGGTGGAGGGAAAATCAATGAATGATGAAAGAATGGGAACTAAAAAAATCTTGCCATTATTAGTAGAATTTAGTGTTCCAGCCATAATTGGGATGCTGGTCAATGCCATATATAATGTTGTTGATCGAATGTTTATTGGTAATGCTCCTGATTTGGGAGCAATCGGTATTGCCGGGATAACGATCAGTTATCCGATTACATTAGTTTTAATGGCGATTTCTTTAATGGTAGGAGTAGGCGGGGCTACGCGTTTTAGTATCTCACTAGGTAAAAAAGAACCTGAAAAAGCAAGAATCTACCAAGGAAATGCCGTTGTGTTAACGATTATTTTTGGCTTGATTTTCACGATTTTTGGAAATGTTTTTATTGACCCGATTTTAAGAATTTTAGGGGCTAGTGATAAAGTTATGAGTCATGCTAGAGATTATTTATCGATTGTATTATATGGAGCTGTTTTTCAGTGTGTCGCAATGTGTGGTAATAATTTTTCACGAGCTCAAGGTAATCCTAAAAATGCAATGATTTCCCAGTTGATTGGTGCTGGGTTTAATATTTTATTTGATTATATTTTAATTATGAAATTACATATGGGAATGCATGGAGCGGCTATTGCTACGATTGGGGGACAATTTTTAAGTATGATCTGGCAGCTTTGTTATTTATGTTCGAACCGATCATTAATTAAGCTGGATTTAGATTGTTTAAAATTAAAGGTGAATTATGTATTAGATATCATAAAAACAGGAATTCCTGCGTTTTTAATGCAGATGGCAAATAGTGTTTTAAACTTTATTTTGAATAGTACTTTAGGTAGGTATGGCAGTGATATCGCGATTTCGGCAGTAGGGATCATCACGAGTTTTCAAACTATTTGTCAAATGCCTTTAACGGGGCTGATGCAGGGACAACAGCCATTAGTAAGTTATAATTATGGTGCTGCAAAATATGATCGAGTGAAAGAAACTTTAAAATATGCAGTTATTGGTGGAACGATCATTGCGGTTACAGGTTTTTTAGCGGTTGAGATTTTTCCTGAAACGATCATTAAGATGTTTAATAGTGAAAAAGATATAGTTGAACTTGGCGTTAAAGCAATTAGGATCTGGTTTGCTTGTTTACCATTATTGGGAGCGCAGATCATCATGGCTAATTATTTTCAATGTATTGGTAAAATCAAGGTGGCTAGTGTCTTGAATTTATTACGGCAAGTCATTATTTTGATTCCGATGATATTGCTTTTAGCTGCTGTTATTGGTTTAGATGGTATTTTTATGGCAGTACCGATTGCTGATCTTAGTGCGTTTGTAATAACGATTTGTTTGTTTGTCAAAGCAATAAAGAAATTATTTTAGTAAAACATAACTATAGATCAATATAGAATTAAAGAGGTCAATTTAAATGACCTTTTTGTTTAGTTAAAATATTAATTTAAGATTCAAGGATCAGGCAGATCTTTATGTAAAGGCTGGATAGAAATATATAGTATACTTTGATTATTTTAAACTTGGAATGAATGTAATATATATTCATGTTATAATTATTTATAATGAAATGAACAAATTGTTAGGAAATATTAATGGAGTGATTTGGCGACGAATATACAATGGTTGATAAGTAATAGAAAGTGGAAAAATTTTGATGGGAATCATCGTATTAAGCAGATATATAGTTTTGTTCGTGATTAAATCTTATTTAATTACAATGGGATGATGTATTTTAGCATCAAAAGTTTTGGCTGATGGATATGGACAATGTAATACAAAAGAAATACTTTTTATGACATGGTATAAATCGAGTACATGGCTTCACGATTACAAAGTATGCATGGGATAATTTGTAGATATGGTGTTGCTGTAAAAAATTTTTGTAATCCGATGATTGCTTTTGAAGGAATTAATCAAGATTTTGAAATTTATGATTGTCTAGATAATTTATTTAAAAAGTATCATCAGGAAATATCGATTTTTCTATATAGAAATTTAAGTAGATATTTAATGAATTACAAGATAAAAAATGCTAAATAGTTAGTTTGTAGGATGAGTGATAAATTAGAATTTGTGGAGGTACGACTATGAAAAAATATGATATAAGTAAAGACTTTGGATTATTTGCCCATTTTTCACCTCCATTTAATAAATTGATATTTCCAATGTCTTCTTTAATATTGGGTATAACCCCAAAGTTGTTAAAAAGTAGTGGAGATGTAAAAATAATACGAAAAAAAATGAAAACGGATGATAAAAAGAATATAGATTTATATATTTTCAATCCTATAAATATAAAAACTGATAAAGTGATTTTATATATTCATGGAGGAGGATTTGTTTTTAAAGGATATTCTAGTCATTATCATCTTTGTTCAATATTTGCAGATAAGTGTCATTGCAAAGTTATATATGTAGATTATCGCCTTGCACCTAAATATAAATATCCAATTCCCTTGAATGATTGTTTTAGTGCATATAAATGGATTATAGAAAATGCTGATTATTTAAAAATTGATATAAATAAAATTAT
>NZ_JMLH01000069.1 GCF_000686665.1 Thomasclavelia saccharogumia DSM 17460
GGTTTATCTTTCAACAGATTTCTTAAAAAATCCAGATATTTCTCCTGAGCTTTTTTATCGCCCTGATACTCTCTAAAGATACAGTCCCATTCATCAATGATAAAAATAAAGCTTTCTTTTGTATATGCAAAAATTTTTCCTAAAATAATGCTTAAAATATTTCCTTTGGCATACTTTTCATATTCAATCTGTAATTCTGCAATGATTTCATTATTCATAAATACAATCAAATCTTCTATACTCTTAGTAAGACTCAAAAAATCCTGCATATTTAATAAGATTACATTGTATTTATTCAAATGCTTTTGATATCCCTCACTCTTGGCTATCTTCAGCTCTTTGAACAGTTTCGATGAATCACAGCTTTGATCATAATATGCTGCTATCATCCTAGCATCAGTACTCTTTCCAAATCTTCTTGGTCTCGATACACAGATGTTTTTCATATTCGTATTGATTATCCTGTTGGTATATTCTATCAGTAATGATTTGTCTACATAAATCTCACTGTTGACTGCTTCTTTAAAACCATAATTTCCTGGATTTAAATACATCCCCATTTTCTCACCTCATTTCATTAAAATGTGCGAAAATTGCACTTAAATGGTACTAATGTGAAACTAACTTTTTCGCATATAAAATACATCTTAATTCTAAACCTATTATATCATTTATATATTATTAAGTCATTTTTCTATTTCAATAAACTTTTCTTAATAAACTCCGTATACTTTTCATAACCCTTTTCATTGATATGTAAACCATCAACATAGTATTCTTCGATTGGTTCTCCTTTTTTATTACAAATTGAGCCATAAGCATTGATGAAAGTAACATATTCATAAGGAATAACGTTTTTATATTCTTTAAAAATCATTTTTAAAATATCATTACTTCGCATCCCTTGTTTTTCTGCTCTATATCCATGATATTTTTCTAAACAAGGAAGTGCTGAAACAAGATATATTTTAGCATCAAGACAATTATAATGAATGATTTCAATCATTTCTTTTACATTTAAAGCAATATCTCTAGGACTTTCCATTACAGTATTACCTAAATCATTTGTTCCAATCATAATAACTACTTTACTGGGACGATATTTAATTACACTTTCGTCAATAAAATTTAATAATATTTTTGAAGTTATTCCCGCAATTCCACAATTATACTTATTATCTATTTCAAAATAAAATTTATCTAAATCACAAAATTGTGTAATCGAATCACCAAAAAAAACTACTCCACCCTTTTGCGCTGTTTTAGTTTGTTCAATGATTTGTAACATTCTAGTTAAAACAAATTCTCTTAATTGATAATGATTTGTCAAAAACTTCATACTTTCTTTCATTAATTTCACCTCATTCTTATTCTACCATAATTAAAAGGAAAAGCCTTATGCTTTTCCTTCTAATTCATTAATTTGCTTATTTTCTAAACTAATGATTCAATCATAATCCATCAATAATAAAAGGCAATGTAAACTCTTACCCACATTTTATCTTTAAATGTTAAAAGATAATAAAAAAATAACTAATAATGAAATATCTTTTAATCGAAAAACAAACTGACGCAAAAATGCAACGTAAAAGACTAGACAAATATTTTGTATAATAACAATTCCTCTCCATCACCAATTACACTAATTGTATTACTAGTATCAATCTGTTCAATTTTACCAATATCTAACCTCTAATATCTTATTAAATATTTCTTGTTTCAGTCTCTAAATGATATTGAGCTTCGTCTGTCAATTGATCAGTCACCAAAATCAAAACAGAAGCAATTAAAGCACTAATGATTGCAACAATTAAATCATCTTTTGTCAAGACCAAATTATACAAACCACCTAAAAAAGATGCCAATGTTTTAGCAAACATAACTGTGCCCACTAATGTCAATATCTTTAAACCCGTTATTACAACGATCCACCCTCTAATTCCCTTGGACATTTTTATCAACGTCTTATTTATTAATAACATACCACCCCTCCATTGCAACTATGTTACTTATAATAATAAATATCCTGTCAAATAATAAAGCAATATTTTCCCAAACAAAAAGAACGAGAATTGCTTCTCATTCTTTTATCATAAAATCAATCTAATCCCAACCAGGATCTTCAACTTCATTTCCATATCCATCTAAACCACTAGTAGTAATGATATCATCATTTTCAAATTTTACTATTTCAACTAAAGGTGTTTCATAAGTTTCTTTCATTTAAACAGCTCCTTTCATTAATTAATTAATTGCAGGTAAAATTCCCGTCATAGAAATTTCCTCACTGTATATTGTATATTCTTTATCCTCAGCATCTTTGTATATCATATACATTCTACCGCTTCGAGCGACTCCAGCTTTAACATTATTGACATTAATTACATATTGTCCTGCACTATTTTTATTTTCAACTGATATTTTTTGCATTGGCTTTACACTACCATCAATAACAAATCCATCTTTATTTGGTTCTGCTACTGGCGTAAATAACATCCCAAATTCTACTAATTTGTAATCTTCTGGTAAGAATAATTTTCCATTAAAGCTTAAACGATATTTACCATTTACTACAGTTATTTTGCAGTCTGGATCCATAACAATAGATGGCTCTTCTTCTACAGCTTCGTTTTCTCCAACATAAACAGCTTTTAGAGTAGTATTGTTAAAAACAACAAATGAATAAGTATCTTTATATGAAATGATTTCACCATTTTCATTAGCCCAATGTGAAAATTTCTTTCCAGCTATTTGTTCAGCACTAACTGTAGCAACTGTCTCATTTTTATAATAAGCATATTCTTCTTTTTCACTTTCACCATTAAATACTGATACTTTTAATTCATCAGTAACAACATAGAAGTTTTGATAGCTAGCTGCAGCATTATATAATCCTAATCCTACATATCCTTCGCTATATTGACGATCTGCCTCTGTAACAGTGTGATTGATATATTCTACACCATTAACTGTTGCTACTATGTTATTTCCTTTGACATTGATTTCAATGTGATATTGGTTATCTCCTGGTCTTACTAATGTGTTTGTACTTGTAAATGTATAATCATTTTTGAAATCAAATAATCTTACTGTATTTCCATTTAATTGTAATGCATAACATCCATCCCAAACATTTGTTGTTTGTGATTGGAAAATGAAATTTAAAATACCTGTTTCATATGTTGCATCGATTTCATATTTAAATTCATCTGTATCCAATTTGTTTGCAAATAAGAATGCATTATCACTATGACTTCCATAATATGATTCCCCATCAATATACCAGTTTCCTGATACTGCTGTAAAATCACTTAAATTTGTTTTGAAATTGTTTTCACGAACTTGAACCACACATTCTTTTTTAACGCTTGGATCTGTTGCTGATGCAGCAGTTACAATTGCTGTTCCACTGCTTAATGCTGTTATCGTAGCTTTGTTTCCATCTTGTACTAATGAAACAACACTATCGTTATCAACACTGTACACGATATCTTGTGATACTTCACTTGGTGATACCCAACCATTTAATGTGAATTCATCTCCTACATAACCGTTAAAACTTGTTTTATCAAGTCCTACTGCTATTGGTGATGTTGGTGTGATCTTATCTGTCCAGATTGATTTCAATGGGTATACTGTAATAGTTCCAGTTGTGTTGCCACCTTTACTGTATACACTTAATCCCTGACTTACTGGACTAGCGAAGATCTGCATTGCTCCAGCTACAGTATAATCTTTTGTAAATACTTCTACACTGCTGCGGTCTACATAAATATGTAAATCGATTGAACCATCAGCATTTCTAGTCACTGCTTGACTGTTTATATTGATTCTTTCATCATTTAGAATCAAAATTCCTGATTTAGTTCGATCCATTGTTAATAAATTATTTGCAATATCATATTTGATAACAGTTTCCTGATTATCACCTGTTCTTACTTTAAATCCTACTTCTGTGCTGTTAGCATCAGGTCTTAAATTAGCAACGATTTCATAACTGTCACCACTAAAATCACTTAATAATTCATTATTTTCATTGATTGTTGCATTTTCTAATACTACTGCATTTTCTGTATCACGTAAATCGTTATATTCCTTAATTGGTGTTTGAGTTAAGTAATAGTTACCTTCACTATCTTTTGTTACACCTAATTTTAACTGTAAATTAAATGTTCCATTGAACACAGTATTACCATTAACATCAGGAATTGTATTACAGAAACTACTATCCCATGTATTCATCCAGTTGATTGCAATGATATCATGCCCTATAAATTTATCAGCTGTTCCAAAATCACCTTGATAATAAGTCATAGCTGCATATGAATCCATTCCAAAATTCATGATACCATCATTATCCTCATTACCCATACCATTTGCATTTGTACTTGCATATTGTTCTTCTGGAATATATGTCCATTTACCATTTACTTGTTTAAAATCACCGATCTTATATTTACGACCTCCACGGTCTAATACCCATTTTACTTCTCCAGTCTTTTCTCCATTTTCGTTTGTTACTTCTATTGGATATAGATCTGGACATTCTGTATTTAATTCTGGATATGTTGATTCAGTTTCCCAGTTGATTAAATCATCTGATGAATAGATTCTTAATGGTCCCCCTGCTACGACCATGAACCATTTACCTTCATATCTAAATACTTTTGGATCTCTAAAGGCCGTATTATATAGTGGATCATCTTTCCAGTCTAATAATACTTTTCCTTCATCATATTTTTGGAATGTCTTTCCATCTTTACTATAGGCACCAATAATTCTTTGTCCATCGGCACCATTTGTACCGTTAGCTGTGATAAAGAAGAAGATTCCTTCTTCACCTTCAGCAAAAACTTCAGGTGCTGTTTCATGATCTGCAATTACTGCACATCCTGAATACATTGTTCCATATTCATCTGGATAGAACTCAATTGGATGTTCTTCCCAGGTAATTAAATCTGTACTAGTTGCATGAGCCCAGTGCATTGGTCCCCATTTATCACTATCATAGTATTGATAGAATAAATGATATTCACCATTAAAATATACCATTCCGTTTGGATCGTTAGCCCATCCATCTTTTACTGAATAGTGGTATTGACCACGATAATCCTCGTTGTAATATACTTCATCTGGTTGTTGGCGATGTACACGAACCCGATAAAGTACTTTAGCATCACCATTTCTTACTGTTAAAGTATATGTTTGTAAATCTTTTGTTACTGGTAAATTGTTGATATCAACAAGATTACCATCTTCATCGCTAGCAGTAATTATGCTGTCATTACCAATTTCAGGTAATAATTTTACTGATGTTGTTGCATTAGTAACATAAGTAATATAAACATATTGACCACTTGCAAATTGAATCTGTTTATCAACTTTACCATCATTGCTTTCAATCGTTAAACCTGTCAATTGTGGTGAATTGTCAGCAGTAATAGGAGTATATTCAACATTTTGATAAGTTACATTACCATTCCAAGTAAGTAAACCAAATAAACCAGCACTAATTACATCATTTTGACCATAATGAGAATCACTGCTACTAGTATTCATCGTATAATCAGCAGTGTTCATAACTAACTCACCGTTGATATAATAAACCATATGTTTATCAATAACAGTAACTTTTAAATGATATTCGTTATTTTCAGTTAACGAAATATAACTAGATTTACCTAAATCTACAACATCATTTTTTTCAAATTTAAATAATCTGGCTTCACCTGTTTCACCATTTACATTAGCTACATACATATTTTTAGTTTCTAGATCATCACTTGCTCTAAATACTAAAGAAGCCGCTCCTTTTCGTTCATTAAACTTAACATCAGTTTCATAAACGAAATTGTCTCCCTCAGATTCACTCAATAAAAATGAATCCCCATCGGAAATTCCTGTGATTCCAATATCACTTTTTTGCCAATTGCTATTTTCTTCAATGCCATCTAAGTTAGTAATAAAATTCTTTTCATCACTACCATTGCTGACAAATGTTCCTTCAGGAACACTTATTTTTTCATCATCGCCACCAGCAGCATTAACAATTGTTAAATTAGTGAATAGCATTGATAAAATTAACAATGAGCTTAAAATCTTTTTAGCTTTCATCTCTATCCCCTTTCTGTAATTTATATGAATATTATAATTATTTTATTGTAAATAATTAATTGTCAAATGTAATTAATTTATATGACATTTGTAATATTATTATATTATATTTTAATGTAAAAAAAGAGATTGAGTATCACTCAATCTCTACTTATAGACTTGTTATACTTTCTTATGAATTTTCTATTTTATTCAAGATATTTTTTACATTCATTGAACCATTACGAATCGCTAAACCAGTAGTTAATAAAGCTATTATTGTTACCACTAAAGCAAAATATGAAATTATTGTAATGATTGAATTATTTTTAGCAAAGAAAATGATAATTATTATAAGGGAGGAGATAATTATTAAGTTTCTTAACCATATTTTTAAACGATTAATTTGTTTGGTTTGATATTTTACTTCTTCAACATATGCTTCTTTTAATTTTTGATTCATAATAGTCCTCCTGAATTTTAATATGAAAGTTGTGGATCAAAGAATCCAACTAATACCCCTACAAATGCAATTACAACTAAAATTAGCATTACTGTAGTAGGTGCTAATTTTTTCTTAGTCATTAACCACCAGCATAAAATTACAAATGCCCCAGATAAGAAATTTGGATATACTGAATTTAATGAATCATTTAAAACTAAGAATGGTTTATCGGCTCCACTAGCAGTCATTGTAAATGAAGTAGAGATATTGACCCATGCTCCAGCTACAGCACCAATTACTACTGTACCTAACAATACGATTGAATCACGAATAGCATTAGCTTGTTCCCCAACTAAGAATTCAACAGCTTTACCACCCATTTCATATCCTTTATTATAAAGGAACTTCATTCCAAATGTAATCAACAAATTCCAAACAATTATATAGAAGATAGGACCAATTGGATTACCACCTGTAGCTAATCCCATCCCAATTCCAAGTAAGATGGGAATTAAAGTACCAACTACTAATGAATCACCAATTCCAGCTACTGGTCCCATTAAACCAGCTCTTAAACCATTGATTGTTTCACTATCGATTGGTTCACCATTAGCTTTTGATTCTTCTAAACCAGCAGTAATACCAACGATCAATGCCCCTACTTGTGGTTCGGTATTAAAGAAAGCAGTATATGTTTTCATTGCTTCTTTTTGTTCTTCTTTAGTATCATATAATTCTTCAACGATTGGTAACATTGATACTAAATAACCAAATGTTTGCATGTGTTCTTGTGAGAAACAAGTTAAATTTCCATAATACCAGTTTCTAAATGATTTATTTAATGTTTTCTTAGATATTTTCTTCATCTTAAATATCCTCCTCGTCATCGTCATCAAAACCACCAGCTGCCACAGCTGCTTTGGCTTCAATACTAGTCATCTTAATTTTGTAATTAATTATAGCAAATACTCCACCTATTACAGTAGCTACAACTAAATTTAAACCTAAAGCCGCTGATAAAGCAAATCCAAAGAAGAAATAAACGAAATCAACTAATGAATTAGCTACTTGTTTTAATAAAATTGCAACCCCAACTGCTGGAAGTAAAGATCCAACTGTAAATAATGTTTTCATCGCAATACCATCCATTGGTAAATATGTTTGAATTGCTTCAACCATAGGTTGCCCTAATTTACACATAACTAATGCTGGTAAGAATGAACAAACGATATGAGATATCCAAGGTAAAACCATATCTACTAAATATAATTTTTTAAATTCGCCTTTTTCTACAGCTTTCCAGCCAATATGTTGCCATAATAAGTTCATTGTAGCTGTACCATAGAATAATACTGTACCAACTGTACCAACTAATGCTCCTAAAGCTTGAGCAGCTGCTAAACCATCTGAACTAGCAGGATCGATCCCACCTTCTTTTAAAAACACCATCGTTAAAGGAATACCAATATAACTTACTGCCCGAACATCTGCAGATACTGTTCCTCCAGGTGTTACTAAAGCGATATAAAGAACTTGCATCGCTGTACCAACAATCACCCCAGTTGTAACATCTCCTAAAACAATTCCACATACTAACCCAGCAACTAAAGGTCTACCTAATGTATAGTTACCAAGTGATGTACCTCCAAGACCAGGCATACTTGATAAACATGCAAAGATTCCTAAAATCGCTGCTTGTAACCAACTTATTTCCATAATATTAATCCCCTTTTCTTTTATTTATAACCGAATTGTCCCCTAAATTTAGTCCAATTTCCAATTGCTTCTTCTTTTACTAAAGCAAATTCTACAGAATAACCTTTTTGCATGATTTTTTCTAATGCATCAGCTTCTTCTTGCGTAATTGATTGATTATTTCCTAATTTAGTAGCTCCTTCACGATCATTACAAGGCCCTACGATTACCGTTTTAACATCACTAGGAACAAAACCTTGTTCAACTAAAATTTGTTCCATTGTTAATGGATTCTTAGTAATTAAGAAATAATTATCTTTACTATCTAATACTTTTTGACATTTCTTTTTCCAATCTGCCATTGTCCAAATAAATGTCTTTTTTCCACTTGCAGCTTTATAAGCAGCTTTTAAAACTGGATTATTAGCAGCATTATCATCAACTGCCACAATTCCATCACATGGATATTCAAGCGCCCATCTAGTACAAGTCTGACCATGAATCATACGATCATCAATTCTTACAAAAGTAACTGCCATTTTCTTTCCTCCTAAATATCATCATCTTCATCTTTTGTTTCTAAAACAAATTGTTTGATTGCACCAGTAGCTTCACTAGTTACTGAGGCAACAAGTAAATCATCATCTAGCGTATCTTTCATCAATACAGTAGTTAATGCCAATGGTAAGTTCATACCTCCTAATACTAGTGTCTTATCCATTTGATTTAATGAAGATAAAACACTCATCGCAGTCGTTAACGGTGATCCACCAATTAAGTCAGCTAATAAAATAATTTCAGCATCACTAGGAATTACTTTAATCGCTTCAGCAAAATCAATTGCAAATTGATCAGCTGTAATTCCATTTTCTAATCCAACTGCAATGACCTCTTCACGTTTCCCTGCTAACATTTCCAAAGAATCTAATAATCCTTTAGCAAAGTTTCCGTGACTAACTAATACTACGTATTTCATTTTTGACCTCCCTTTCTTTTGACACATATATCTTACCAATTTACTTCATTAAATACATCTGAGTATTGTCACTACTTTTAATGGACATTTGTCACTTAAAATATGACAAATGTCATATTTGTGTTTGAAAGATTCCATAATAAAAACGAACAGCAGCGCTATTCGTTTAAATAATTATTTATTTCTCTTTGTAATGCAATCAAAGCAGTATCAAGATCAGCATTATTTTGTAATGTCTTTGTAATCTGATTATCAACTATTCTCATTACACCTTCATATTTTTTAAATCCTGTATTGATCGTAGGATATTCCATTACTTTATTCAATACACTCATGTCGATATTACTATCACCCATCGTATCTTCTTCTAATAATTTTAATATATCTTCAGATTCAGTTACAGATTTTAAAGGTGAGACCCCTTGACTATATTTATAAATATCTTGCTGTGACGTTTCATTATATGTAAATTCTTTTAATAACTGCCATGCTAAATCACCATTACTTGATCTAGTTGAAAGGCCAATCATCAGCGATGATAATTGTGTTAAATAAGCATCTGTCTGCTGAGGCATTTCAATTACATCCCATTCAAAAGTTGAAAATTTGCTAACACGGTATGGATATGGTTTATAAGTACGATATTGAGAAAATTGCATCGGCGCAAAAGCTACTTTTCCTTGATCAAAATCATTTGAAGTAACATTGAACCCTTGATTAAGCAAATTTATTTTTTCAATAAATTGAACAGCTTCTTTGACTTTAGAATTATTTAAATCACATGAAGTTCCACTTTCATTAAATATATTTATTCCCCCAGCATAAATTGCATCTAACCAAGTATAATTATAATACCCATACTGATCGATTATACCATCATTATCAGTATCTTTGGTTATTTGTTTACAAATATTATAAAAATCATCTAGTGTCCAATCATTCTCAGGTAAACTGACTCCTTCTTTTTCTAATAATGTTTTATTTACAAACATTAAAGTTGGATTAACTTCGTATGGTAATGCATATTGATTGCCTTGATACTTACCTATTTCAAGAGTATTTTGATAAAATTTATCAACGTCAAAATCATCATCACTTTTAATTATTTGATCAAGATTTTTCAAAGCTCCTAAAGAAGCTAAAGAATTAAAATCCTCGTTTAAAATCATATATAGATCCGGTTCATTTCCGGTTAATAACTGCTGTGATAACCATAATGAATAATCTTCTTTCAAAATACCACTTTGATATTTTACTTCTACATTAGGATGCTCTTTTTCAAAACGAGCAATTGTTTCATCAATCATCTTATAATAATCAAATGTAGGAACGTCCCAATTACTTCCCGCAAAAATTCCAATAGTCAAAACTTTTTTTTGATTATTATAATATATAAAGCCACCAACTATCAAAATAACTAAAATAACTATTTTTATTCTATTTGCCTTAATCATGATCTAAATCCCTTGTTGTCTGTCCTGTTTGAACAGCCCAAATAGCAAGCTGTGTCCGATCTCGTAATTCTAATTTTGATAAAATTGAGCTTAAATAGTTCCTAACTGTTCCTTCAGATAAATACAATTTCTGGGCTATTTCTTTATTTGATAAGCCAAATCCTACTTGCTGAATAACTTTCCATTCCGCATTACTTAAATTATTAACATTATTATCATTAACACTAATTGCATAATTAGTATTTGCCATTTTTGAAAATAATCTAAATACTTTTGTTGCAATATCAGGATTGATCATTGCCCCACCAGATATAACTGTTTTAATAGCTTGATACAAGCCCTCCATCGATACTCCTTTTAAAAGATAACCACTAGCACCAAATTTTAAAGCACTAAAAACAAATTCATCATCATCAAAGGTCGTTAAAATAATAATTTTAATATCAGGATACAATTCCTTAATAGTTTTAGTGCAATATACACCATCCATTTGCGGCATTCTAATATCCATCAATATAACATCTGGCATATTTCTTTTAATACTATCTAAAACTGCAAAACCATCTCCAGTCGTATCAATAACCTGGATATCATCATGCGTATTTAAAACAATTTTTAATGATTCTCTAATTAATTCTTGATCATCAGCAATTAGAACCTTAATCATAATTTTCCCCTTCTTTCATTGGAATAACCACTTCAACAATAAATCCATCTTTTCCATCATACTTCAAAGTACCATTTAAAATAGCAACTCTTTCTTGCATCTGTTTTAAACCATAACCTTTTTTTACTTCTTTGCAACCCAAACCATTATCTTTAATATAAATTATTAAATTAAAATCTTCCTGATAAATTTTGATTTCAATAATATCAGCATGACCGTGTCTTAGAGCATTAGTAATACTTTCTTGAACAATTCTAAAAATAATATCTTCTTTGGTATTTTCAAAATCAATCTTCTCTAATTGATAATCAAAATCAATCTTAACATCAGAAACATCACTAAATTCTTGAATCATTTTTTGAATCGCTTCTTTTAAAGTATGCTCTTCTAAAGCCCCTGGACGAAGCTTATTCAAAGAACGTCGTACATCACCGATTCCCTCTCTAACAACCTTGGCAACAACTATTAACTGCTGTTTAGTAAGCGCTGGATCAATATCGATCATAGCAATACAAGCATCTACTCCAGCAGCAATTCCCGTTAAAGCATGGCCTAAAGTATCATGGATTTCTCGAGCTAAACGTTTTCTTTCATTATTTTCACCAATCTTTTCTGTAACTGCAGCGTAATTTTTTAATTGTTTATTCACTTCATTGATCATCGATAATTCTTTAGCAATATTTTCGTTTTCTTTAACCTGATTTGCAATATAGACAATTAAAAACATAATAAATAAAATTAAATTTGTTGATTCTAAAATATTTTTAGTCGCTAATAATACTGTTTTAGTTGTAGCATCATATACCCTAATATAACTGTCAAGCGAAGCCATAGGAATAACATTTGAAATAATATCATAATTCGATAATAAAAATATTACTAAAATTAGTCCAAGAATGATGGTTGTATTACGACCATTTTTAGTATTAAAAATGATATCTGCAAAAACTAATAAACTTACTCCATTATAACCCATATATAAATTAAAAATGATAAAAAAACATAAAAATAACTCTAAAGCATTACACAAACTTTGTTTAAGTTTAAATTTTTCTGATTTTCTAATTTGCATAAGAATAATTAAAATCGAATAACCGATCATTGAATACATAAAAACTTTTAATGGATTATTTGGTAAATATGCTAAAGTATCTAAAAAACTACGTGCTGTTAAATTATTACACACATATTTAGTTGAAAATAAAATGATACTTGCATCAAATAAAATAACAATAAAATTAATAACGATCATCATATTTTTGATTGAAGATACGGAACGATATTCATTATATATCATTACTGCCACCCCACTAGATCATAATTAAAAATATTATCACTATTAATTAATTCAACTGGTACTACAATTTCTTTTTCAATTTCATTACCTGATAATAATTCCATTGCCTTTTGATATGCTAATTGTCCCATTTTGATTGGTGATTGCCCTGCGGTAGCCTGAATCAACCCATTATTGATCAATTCTTTAACATCTGGTGATCCATCGACCCCATAAACCAAAACATCACTTTTATTTGCAGATTCAATAGCTGCTAAAGCACCTAAAGCACTACGATCATTTAATGCCATTACTACATCAACATCAGGCGTTTGTTTTAACATTGACTGCATCAACGGCATCGCTAGTTCAATTTGCCCATTACAGTCACCACGATTAATTATTTGATAATTAGAATTTCCCTCTATCGTATCTAAAAAGCCATGAATCCTTTCAACTGCTGATTTAGCACTAATATGTTCCAACAAAATAATATTCGCACTTTCTCTTTTCGACATCATATCTTTAGCACATAAAACACCTGCTTCATAATTATCAGATGCAATTGAACAGTCGACTAATGTTTCATCGTAAACCGGAGCATCAACTACAATTACTGGTATATTGGCTTCTTTACAAGCTTTCAAACCTGCTGTTATTTTATTAGCATCAATTGGATTAACAAATATTACATCAACCTGTTGATCAATTAAATCCAAAATTTGTTCATTTTGCTTATCAACATCAAGAATTGGATCTAATGTAATCAATATATCCCCTCTTGCTTCAACTTCTTTTTTTATTTCATTATTTATCACCGCAAAAAAAGGATTATTCATCGTCATATAAGTAGCTCCAAAACGATATTGATTCATATTTGTTTTAAAGTTTGGATAACAATAATACCATATGATCATTAATACAATACTCACGCAAAGAAATACAATCATTCTTCTAACATTCTTTTGATTACTTCGCATACTTATGTTCATCATTTTCCCCCTTTTAACCATAATTTTATAAAATAACCTAATAATATTATACTTAAATATAAATATTTTTTTAAGTGACAAATATCATAAATTTATATTTTCAATAAAAAAGACTATTCAAATAATTTAGGTTCATAATTTTAAGAAGATGCACTTATAGAATAATCATCAAAAAGCACAGATGTCTTGCAGTTTTAACCGCTGATTATTAGAATTTTTCTTTTACTGTTTTTTGTTAATTTTTTATATTTTTTTCTTTGAATATTAAAAATATAAACATTCATCGCAGTCATTATAACAACTATAAAATCACTTATATAATATAGTTTCTTATTATTTATTCTACAATAGCTCTTTTAATAATAGCCCTTTATTATCTCAAAACAAAAAAGATTCACTCATTTATGAATCTTTTTGATTTCTTCTATTCGACATTTATGTTTTTTTGTTTCCTTATCATAACTGATTCCTACTAATATAAGATCATCTAAATATTTCTCTAATCCATAATAATATTTCTTCTCTTTGATTTGATTAATAGCTGTTTCTACTTCCTGATCCCATTTTAACTCTACTATCATCGCTGGTTTATCATCTTTAGGAATAAACACCATATCTGCATATCCTTTGCCACCTGGCATCTCTCTTATTATCGTATAATGATTTCTTGCATATATATACGCGATTGAAATTGTATAGGATAACGCATTTTCATTATTATATGTTAGTATCGCTGTATCCAAATGCGCTTCTTCGATATACTTGGCTACTAACTCTTCTTCTCTATTCCATGTCGCTTCTAATAAGGCTCTGCTGTTTAATAACGCTTTCGTTGTTTCATTCCAGTTAGAACTTCTTATCGAATTAACAAATGAATCGATAACTTCCTTATTGGGTATATAACATGTCTGATCAGAACTATTGTATCCTAGATAACCTAGATGAATCAGCAGTGTTAAAACATCATCTTTTGCCTCAAATGTTGTCATGTCATTTTGAAATGATGTCGTCTGTACAACGACATTCTCCCCAGCCAGCAATTTGATCACATCATCTTTCAAGCCGTCATAATTCATATCGATATATACTCTTAAGGCTTCATACGTCTCGGTTGCACTCCAGTAGTTTTCGTATTTTCTGTC
>NZ_JMLH01000070.1 GCF_000686665.1 Thomasclavelia saccharogumia DSM 17460
AATGAAGATGAAGAAGATAGTTTCTAAAGTGATCTTCAGAGATTTCAAATTCATTATCATATTCAATGAAGTCAAAAAAGCGAGCTATACCATCCATATAGTTGATGATAGTTCTTTGAGAAAGATTTCTGATAAGAAGTTCATTTTTAACATCGGTTAAAATAGGATATTGTGCAATTTTGTCATTTATAGATTTAGTATTCATAGTTAATCAGTCCTTTCTGTATAAAATGACAACTAAATTATAAATAAAAAAAGCCATCATAAGAAAGATGGCAAACAAAAAAATATAGAAAATATAAAGAAAGAATTGAACTAACGCGTAGCGTTTTAGTACAATATTGATGAAAGGAGATAGCTAAATGGAAATAATAACAGTGGATGAACACAATATTGATCAGGAACATATTTGCTGTGCGATTTCATCGAGTAAAGATATTCAAGTAATAACTAAAAAGAATTGGTTAAAAGAGCGCTTTAAAGACGGCTTGGTTTTTAAAAAAATTAATGTTAGAGGAAAGTGTTTCATTGAATATGTTCCAGTTGAACAAGCCTGGGTTCCAATAAATGGTAATAATTTGATGTATATAGATTGTTTATGGGTGGCTGGTAAATATCAGGGACAGGGTTATGCAAAATGTTTATTGGAAAGCTGTATCAACGATAGTAAGAGAAAGCAAAAAGATGGTTTAGTGATAATTTCAGCAAAGAAAAAGTTAGCTTTTTTAATGGATAAAAGATTTTTATTAAAACATGGTTTTGAAGTTGTTGATTGTATTGATGATAAATATGAGTTATTGTTTTTAAGTTTTCATAAAAATGTAAGTAAACCATCATTTAAATTTAAACAATTGATGATAGAGCAAAAAGGTTTTGTTTTATTTTATAGTCATCAATGTCCATTTACAGTTAAATATGTTGACTTGATTGCTAAATATTGTCAAGAAAATAAAATTGATATCGAAATCATTCATATTAATAATAAAGATATGGCACAATCAGCACCAACTGTTTTTACTACATATAGTTTATTTTATAATGGCAGATTAATTACTAATGAAATACTCTCGGTAAAAAAATTTGAAAAGATCGTAGGTGAAGTACAATGAAAAAAATCGATTATAAAAAAGAATACAAAGATTTATATTTACCAAAACGAAAACCAATGTTGATTGATGTACCAAAAATAGTATATGTTACTGTAGATGGTAGAGGTGATCCTAATACTAGTAATGAGTACAAAGAAGCTTTAGAGTTATTGTATGGAATATCTTATACGATTAAAATGTCTAAAATGACAGATGATAAAATTGTCGGTTATTTTGAATATGTTGTACCACCGCTTGAAGGTTTATGGTGGTTAGACGAGCAAAAAGATGATTTAATGATCAGTGATAAAAGTAAATTTAATTGGAAATCAATGATTCGTTTACCAGAATTTGTTACTATTGATGTATTTGAACACGCTAAAGAAGTTTTAAAAACTAAAAAACCAAATTTAAATTTTGACAAAGTAAACTATGAAGAAATCAATGAAGGAAAATGTGTTCAAATAATGCATATTGGAAGCTATGATGATGAAGCAGTTTCAATTAAAAAGATTCAAGATTTTATTATTGAAAATAATTTAAAAATAGATATTAACAAGCAAAGAAAACATCATGAGATATATTTAAGTGACCCACGAAAAACAAAAGTCGAAAATTTGAAAACTGTTATTAGATATCCAGTAAAATAGAACTAATAGATAATTTTTTTCATACAATAATATAGGTGAGAGTATGGAAGATTATAAAAAAACTGTTTTTAAAATATCTACAATAACTTTAATTAGTAATCTAGTTTTATCTTTTTTTAAAATATTAATTGGATTTATTTGTAAATCAAATGCAATCGTATCTGATGGTGTTCATAGTGCAACTGATGCTTTAAGTACAATTGTCGTTATGATTGGGGTTAAATTATCAAGCAAGGAAAGCGATAAAGAACATCCTTATGGTCATGAAAGATTTGAATGTGTAGCGGCAATTATTTTATCAATCATGCTATTTTTAACAGCGAGTATTATTGGCTATAGCGCGATAAAAAATATATTTACTAGTAATCATAAAATTTATTTAGGGAGTCTTGCGATATTTATTGCTGTGATATCAATTATTTCAAAAGAACTGATGTATTGGTATACTAAAATAAATGCTGATAGAATCAATTCTAATGCTTTATTAGCAGATGCCTGGCATCATCGTAGCGATGCTCTTTCATCAATAGGCAGTTTGATTGGAGTAATTGGTTTTTATTGTGATTATTATATATTAGATTGCATCGCGGGAATCATAATTTGTTTTTGTATTTTTAAAGTCGCTTATGATATATTTGATGATGCTATCAATAAGATGATCGATCATGCTTGTAGTGAAGAATTCGAAAATGAGCTAATTACTTTAATAAAAAACCAAGATGGTATATTAGGTATTGATGTTTTTAAAACCAGAATGTTTGGTAATAAAATATATGTTGATATCGAAATTCGAGTATCTGGTAATGATACGTTTCAGCATGCACATATGATTGCACATAAAACTCATGATGTTATTGAGGAAGTTTATCCAATCGTTAAACATTGTAATATACATGTAAATCCTGGAAAAATCGGCAGTTAGTCGATTTTCTTTTTGGTTATATAATCATCCTAAGGAATAAAATTATATACAAATTAGTAAATAAGTATTAAAATAAATGAGGATTAAATTATATGTGTTGCAATCTTTTATTGAAATAAAAGATGTTTTAATCAGTGATGAATTAAGATCGTTAATACATCAATAAATAGAAATATATTTTTAAATTTAGAAATAACACTATTTTGATTAGTAAAAATTGTTGGTATTTAAATACAGCTAGAATAAGATGTTTAAAAGAAAATTACTTTTTAAAATGAAAGTATAAGTAATATAAGTGTTTGAGTTTTAAGTGATTTGTATCAGAATAGTAGGATAAAAAGTTATAAATCAGCTTTGAAAATATGCATGTTTTTAAATTATCATTGAAGTAAAAGGAGAAAATTAATGAAAATAGCAGTATATAATTATCGAGAATTTGATGAGGGAAAATATTTTCAAAAATTTAGTGAAAAATATAATGTTGAAATTGTTAAATGTTATGAAACGCCAAATATTGAAAATGCAGTTCTAGCATCAGAATGTTATGGAGTTAGTGTCATAACTTCAGCAATAAGTGAGGATATTATAAAATGTTGGCATCAATTAGGAGTAAAACATATTTCAACGAGAACTATTGGCTATGATCATATTGATCTTCAAGCAGCTAAAAAATATGATATGGAAGTAAGTAATGTTACATATTCAACTGCTAGTGTTGCTAATTACACAGTTATGACAATGTTAATGGCTCTTAGAAAAATGAAGATGATCATGAAAAGAGCGGATGGCTGGGATTATTCTTTAAAAGATAGTATAGGTTTAGAATTAGAAAATATGACAGTTGGAGTGGTTGGTACAGGTGCTATTGGTCAAAAAGTTATTAAAAATCTTAGTGGTTTTGATTGTAAGATTTTAGCTTATGACCCATTTATTAAAGATGAAATAAAGAAATATGCACAATATGTATCATTAGATGAAATATTTGAAAAAAGTGATATCTTAACATTTCATGTTCCTGCAACCAGTGATACATATCATATTGTAAGAAAAGAAACAATTGATAAAATGAAAGATAATGTTGTTATCATTAATACAGCAAGAGGCAGTGTAATAAATACCAATGATTTGATTGAAGCATTAGAAAAAGGTAAAATTGGATCATGTGCATTGGATGTGATTGAAAATGAATTAGGTTTATATTATGATGATTATAAATATGAAAATATAGGTAATCATGAATTATCTATTTTGCGTGATATGCCAAATGTTTTACTTACACCACATATGGCTTTTTATACAGAGCAGGCAGTAAGTGATATGGTTGAGCATTCAATTATAAGTATTGTGGCATCAAAAGAGGGTAAGGAAAATAAGTTTAGAGTTTGTTAAAAAATATTAATTTTGAATAATTTATGTTTTTTGTTACAAACTATTATTGGGGTGATAATATTGAAGAAAAACAGAAAACAAACTAAATCAACTGAAACTCAAAAAACTGCAGTTAATAATCAATGGACAAATAATAATACAAAATATTATCCAGATAATAGGGAACGTCAAGATGGTCCAGGTGGTAATTAAGAAACTTTATTAATTTAAAGTTTCTTTTATTTATAACAAATAAGAATTATTTTACCAGCTACAAAATTTAATAAATTGCTTAAATCCGTTGGTAGAGTAAGAGTTTAAGAGATTTAAACAAGAAATTAATAAAAATATAATTTGGCTGGTAAAAAAATAGAAAGTTGTTGATATATATAGGTTTTGAGGTATAATAGAAAATGAAAAATGGCTAATTTACTAGGTTTAATAACAACATAAGATGTATTGAAATATCTGTGGTAAAACATTTTTTTCTACCCATGGTTCTAGTTTAATAACAACATAAGATGTATTGAAATCCTCTTTTCTCTTTACAAGAATATAATAATTCATTTGTTTAATAACAACATAAGATGTATTGAAATCATCGAATTAAAACAACGTTTAACGTTGGTGAACTGTTTAATAACAACATAAGATGTATTGAAATATCTGCTGGTTCTGGTGCTACTGTAATTAATATAAAGTTTAATAACAACATAAGATGTATTGAAATTATTGAAAGACCTGAAAATTTTGAAAGTGCAATTGGTTTAATAACAACATAAGATGTATTGAAATGCGAAAGAAAAAAATATATTATTAAAAAAAATTATGTTTAATAACAACATAAGATGTATTGAAATTTCTAAATCATTAACAAACTTTGCCAACGATTCCGTTTAATAACAACATAAGATGTATTGAAATTTCCATATAAGTCCATATGCACGAAGAGGAAGAGGTTTAATAACAACATAAGATGTATTGAAATTTCTATTAGCTCTTTTTTGTTAAAAAATGGAAATCCAGTTTAATAACAACATAAGATGTATTGAAATTCTTTCTTCACTAATTTCAATTGTGTTTCAACCGGTCGTTTAATAACAACATAAGATGTATTGAAATTAATATTCTTGTTGAACATTTTCATATTTATATTCATGTTTAATAACAACATAAGATGTATTGAAATATAAGAAGTATGCAAGTCGTCATTTTCTTGATGACAAGTTTAATATCAACATGAAATATATAAAAACATTAATATTCTAAGATAATATTTTAAGAAAAAGTGTAAAATGATAACGTTTTCAATAAAAGTGTGATAAAATATATGTATTACAGCTAATGATAAGGATAATTCTAAGTCAAAGGGTGGACGATATTTTATTATGTTTAACCATTAGTATGTTTTCTAATGGTTTTTTATTTAAGGAGGCAAGATGGATAGTAGGATTGCGATAATTGGTGTATTTGTTTATGAATTAGAAAGTGCAAATAAAATTAATAATCTTTTACATGAGTATAGTCAATATATTATTGGACGTATGGGAATTCCATATAAAGATAAGAAAGTTTCTGTTATTTCGGTTATTGTAGATGGTCCTAATGATGTTATCGGAGCTCTTACTGGTAAGATTGGAATGATTAAAGGAGTTAGTGTTAAAACACTATATTCAAAAGTATAAAATGAATAACATTGAATTGATTGATAAACTAAATCATGAAGGTGAATTAGATTTTGATGAATTTAAGCAATTATTATCTACTTATAACCAAGAGGATTTTACTTATGCTAAAGAAACAGCTGCAAAAATTACTAAACAAATATTTAGTAATAAAATATATATTAGAGGTTTAATAGAAATTAGCAGCTATTGTAAAAATGATTGTTATTATTGTGGACTTAGAAAAAGCAATTTAAATGCTTTACGTTATCGACTAAGTAAAGAAGAAATATTGCTTAGCTGTAAAGAAGGTTATAAACTTGGCTTTAGGACTTTTGTATTGCAAGGTGGGGAAGATTTATATTATCAGGATGATTTAATGGTTGATATTATTAAATCAATTAGAACATTATATCCTGATTGTGCAATTACGCTATCACTTGGTGAAAAAAGTAAAGAAACTTATCAAAAATATTATGATGCAGGTGCTAATCGTTATTTATTAAGACATGAAACATATAATGAAGATCATTACTATATGTTACACCCTCAAGAAATGTCATTTAAACAGCGAATTGAATGTTTGCATCATTTAAAAGAAATTGGTTTTCAAACCGGATGTGGATTCATGGTAGGCAGCTACCATCAAACAATAGATCATTTAGTTAATGATTTGTTATTTATTAAAAAGCTTAAGCCAGAAATGGTTGGAATTGGGCCATATATGGTTCATCACGATACACCATTTAAAGATTTGAAAAATGGTGATTTAAAGCTAACTTTATTTTTATTGAGTTTAATTAGAATTATGACAAAAGATGTTCTTTTACCTTCAACTACAGCTTTAGCAACTCTTGATCCAAAAGGACGAATTGAGGGAATCAAGCATGGCTGTAATGTTGTTATGCCTAATTTATCACCATATGAGGTTAGGAAAAAATATTTGTTGTATGACAATAAAGCATCTTCTGGACAAGAGGCTAGTGAAGGACTTAAGGAATTGGTTGATACATTAAGTAAAGAAGGTTATGAAATAGTGTATCAGCGTGGAGATTATTGTAAATTTGATTACAAGGGGTAATACCTGAGTAAAAGAAGGAGTAGGAATATGTATAATGTAAAATCAAATAAGGCTGAAGAATTTATTGATGATCAAGAAATTTTAGATACAATTGAATATGCAAAAGAGAATAAAAATAATCGCGAATTAATTTTTTCTTTGATTGAAAGAGCAAAAGATTGTAAAGGATTAAATCATCGTGAAGCAATGTTGCTATTAGAATGTGAGATTCCTGAAGCAATTGAAGAGATGGAAAAAGTTGCTAAGATGATCAAAGAAAAATTATATGGTAATCGAATTGTTATGTTTGCACCTTTATACTTATCTAATTATTGTATAAATGGCTGTGTTTATTGTCCTTATCATTTAAAAAATAAACATATCGCAAGAAAAAAACTAACGCAGGAAGAAATAAAAAAAGAAGTAATTGCGCTTCAGGATATGGGACATAAGCGATTAGCATTAGAAACTGGAGAAGATCCAATAAATAATCCAATTGAATATGTTTTAGAAAGTATTAAAACAATTTATAGTATTAAACATAAAAATGGAGCTATTCGTCGTGTCAATGTCAATATTGCCGCAACAACAGTAGAAAACTATCGAAAATTAAAAGAAGCAGGAATCGGTACTTATATCCTTTTCCAAGAAACTTATAATAAGAAAAATTATGAAGCTTTGCATCCAACCGGACCAAAACATGATTACGCTTACCATACGGAAGCAATGGATCGAGCTATGGATGGCGGAATTGATGATGTAGGAATTGGTGTTTTATTTGGTTTAGAAATGTATCGTTATGATTTTGTTGGCTTATTGATGCATGCTGAACACTTAGAAGCGGCGAAAGGAGTTGGACCACATACTATTAGTGTGCCAAGAATTTGTCCAGCTGACGATATCGATAAAGATGATTTTAGTAATGCAATAAGTGATGAAATTTTCGAAAAGATTGTTATGATTATTAGAATGGCGGTACCATATACCGGAATGATCATCTCAACTCGGGAATCTAAGAAAGTACGTGAACGTGTATTACAATTAGGAATATCACAAATCAGCGGTGGTTCAAAGACAAGCGTTGGGGGATATGTTGAACCAGAAAAGAAAGATGAAGTAACGTCAGCCCAATTTGATATTAGTGATAATCGCAGCTTGGATGAAGTTGTTAACTGGTTATGTTCTTTAGGATTTATTCCTAGTTTTTGTACAGCGTGCTATCGCGAAGGAAGAACTGGTGACCGTTTTATGCAGTTATGTAAGTCTGGTCAAATCTCTAATTGTTGTCATCCTAATGCTTTGATGACTTTAAAAGAATATTTACAAGATTATGCTAGTGAGGATACCAAAGCTAAAGCAGAAGCATTGATTAAAAAGGAATTAAATAATGTTAGCAGTGATAAAGTCAGAAAAATTTGCCAGGAACGTTTATCGATGATTGAAGAAGGAAAACGGGATTTTAGGTTTTAATTATGGCGGGATTAAATCAAACCCCTGGCGCAAATCGTCTTCATATTGGTTTTTTTGGTAAACGTAATAGTGGTAAATCTTCATTAATAAATGCTTTTGTAAATCAGGATGTTTCAATTGTTTCCAGTCAAGCTGGAACGACTACTGATCCTGTTTATAAAGCTATGGAAATTCATGGACTGGGACCATGTTTATTAGTTGATACAGCTGGCTTTGATGATTTAGGAGATTTAGGTAAACAAAGAAATGATAAAACAAAAAAAGCTAGAGAAAAGATAGATATTGCAGTTATTCTTTTTAATGACGAAAACATCGATCAGGAATTAACATGGTATAATTATTTTAATGATCGTCATATTCCTGTAATATTGGTAATTAGTAAAATAGATCAAGGAATCAATGATAATTTAAATAAATCAATTTTTGAGCACACAAAAAAAGAACCGCTTTTAATTAGTGCTGTTACCAAGCAGGGAATTTTAGAATTAAAAGAAGCTTTGATCAATAATTTACCAGCAGATCATGAAAAAGAAAGTATTACTGGCGATTTAGTAAAAAGTGGTGATTTAGTTTTATTAGTTATGCCTCAAGATATTCAGGCGCCTAAAGGGAGACTGATTTTACCACAGGTACAAGTATTGCGGGAATTACTTGATAAAAAATGCCAAGTAATCTCAGTTACTACTGATCAGATGTTAAATGCTTTAGCTAATTTAAATAAAGATCCCGATTTAGTTATTACTGATTCCCAGGTATTTAAATATGTTGATGAAAATATATCTAAACAAAGTAAATTAACGTCATTTTCAGTTTTAATGGCAGGATATAAAGGTGATTTAAGATATTATATTGATAGTGTTAAAAAATTAGAAGAGTTATCTAATGAATCTAATATTTTAATTGCTGAGTGCTGTAGTCATGCGCCATTAAGCGAAGATATTGGGCGCGTAAAAATTCCTAGATTATTAAAAAAGCGTTATCCGCAAATAAATATTGATGTTGTTAGTGGAACAGATTTTCCGGATGATTTAACTAATTATGATCTAATTATTACTTGTGGCGGCTGTATGTTTAATCGTCGTTATATTATGTCAAGAATTGATCGGGCTAAAGCACAAGGAATTGCAATGACTAATTATGGTATTTTTATTGCTTATGTTAATGATATTTTAAAGCGGGTAGTATATTGATAAATAATCTTATGTTAGATGTAGTTCTATATCTAAAAAGCCTAATTTCAATGATTAGGCTTTTAATTTAAAAAGAATAATTATTCAAAATATGAAACTTTTTTAGGATCATAACGGTCAATTAATGGTCTATCTTCGTTACTATAACCTAAAGCAACTACCCCAACTGGATATTCATGCTCTTTTAAATGATAGTAATTTTTAAAATCTTTAATTCTTTGTTCAACCGGGGCAATCCCACACCAGCAGCTGCCAAGACCTTGATTGACTGCCTCAATCAACATATTTTCAATCGCTGCAGCACAATTGATTAAGCCATACTCAATATTTTTGGCTTTGTCTAGATTAGCTATAACTAAAATAGCGCATGGGGCTTCTTGCATCATCGTCATGTAGCAGGAAAGGTTGACCATATTATTTAGTGCTGTTCTATTAGTAATAACTTTAAATTCCCATTCTTGACTATTTCTAGCAGTTGGAGCATTCATTGCGGCTTTTAAAATTTCGGTAATTTTCTCTTTTTCAACAGCAGTATCTTTATATTTTCGAATACTTTGCCGCTTTTCAATTTCTTTTAACATTTCAAATACCTCCTGAAATCATTATAGCTCAGGGATATAAAATATTTAAGATAAAACTGTTATAATATGATGTTAGTTTATGATATAGTAGTTTTGAGGTGAGATTATGTTAAAGGTGCAACATGCTAATAAGGTGGTAAAAGGACCATATCGCTGTCTTGTTATTAGTGATATTCATAGTCATTTAGATTTGTTGAAACAATTATTAAAGAAAGTGCATTATTGTCAAGATGATTATTTAATAATTGTGGGAGACTTTGTTGAAAAAGGTACCCAAACAATTGAAACGATTGAATATTTAATGACTCTGCAAAGCCAAAGTGATCGCGTATATGTATTACTTGGTAACTGTGAATATGCAGTTGAAGAGATGGTTTCAAATCCTAAATTAGCTAAACAAGTAATTAATTACTTGAATCGTATTGGTAAAGGCGGAATGATTCGTCAGGCAATAAAGAAACTCTCATTAAATATAAAAACAGATCAGCCTGAAGAGATTCAAAGAAAAATAAAAGTGTTTTTACAACCTTATTTTGATTATTTTGCAACTCTTTATACAACCTTAAAATTTAATGATTTTATTTTTGTTCACGCAGGAATTGAAAAAAGAAAAGACTGGTGGAATTCAAAACTTACTTCGATGATTGAAATGCAGACATTTTACCGTGATGGTCATTGTTTAAATAATTATGTTATAGTAGGACATTTACCGGTTTCTAATCAATATCGTAATGCCATCAACAATAATATTATCATTGATAATGATAAAAAGATCATTAGCATTGATGGTGGTATTGGAGTAAAATCAATTAGTCAGCTCAATGTATTAATAATAAATGGTGATGGAAATAAATTTAGTTTTGATAAAGAATATGTTCAGCCCTTACCACAATATGAAGTCTTAGTAGATATAAAAACATCATCTAAAGAACCAGTAAAAATTTCCTGGCCGCATTTTGAAGTTGAATTATTGAAAAAAAATAGAGATTTTTCCAAATGTAAACAGTTAGATACAAATAATATTTTAGATATAAAAAATGAATTTTTATACTATCGAAATGATAAGCTTTATTGTTTAGATGATTATATCGATCATCGAATATCGTTAAATAAAGGAGATGTCGTTAAGGTAATTGGAGTATATGGCATATATGCTTATATTATTTATGGTGAAGAAGTTGGTTGGGTGAAGTATCGCTATTTAAGGAAAATATGATTTTAGATAGATTAAATCTTTTGCATTTTATGTAAAAGATTTTTATTTTATGCTTATAATCTATAGAAGATGACCTTTAATGATATATGCTTAATGATCGATGTAGAAAAATGTATGGAAAGTTAGAATAGTCTGTTATAATGGAGAACGCAGGAAATGTTTTTAAATTAAAACAGTTTAAAAAAGCTATTTAATTTTCTTGTAAAAAGTATTATCGATTTATGGAGGTTATTTATGACAAAATCAAAAAAAATCGTTTGGTATAATTTAGCCTTTATGGCATTTTCAACCGTATGGGGATTTGGAAATGTCGTTAACGGTTTTGTATACTTTAACGGTATCCAGGTTATTTTTAGCTGGATCATGATGTTTGCTCTATATTTTGTACCATATGCTTTAATGGTTGGAGAATTAGGGTCGGCATTTGAAAACGCTGGTGGTGGCGTTAGCTCATGGATACATGAAACAATGGGACCAAAACTTGCATATTATGCAGGGTGGACATATTGGGTCGTTCATATGCCATATATTGCATCTAAAGCATCTGGAGGACTAAAAGCTTTAAGTTGGGTTCTTTTTCAAAATTCAACATTTTATGATTCATTAGATATAAGATTAGTTCAAATCATTACCCTTGTTGTCTTTTTATTTTTTGCATGGGTAGCTTCACGAGGTTTGAATCCATTAAAATCATTAGCTACTTTAGCCGGATCATCAATGTTTGTAATGTCAATTTTATTTATTATTTTGATGATAGCAGCCCCAGTACTTAATCCTGATGGTGGTTATCAAACAATGGACTGGAGTTTTAAAAACTTGATTCCATCATTTAGATTAGAGTATTTTACGTCATTATCTATTTTAGTTTTTGCAGTTGGCGGCTGTGAAAAAATCTCCCCATATGTAAATAAGGTCAAAGATCCTTCAAAAGGATTCCCTAAAGGGATGATCACGCTGGCAATCATGGTTATTGTTTGTGCAATTTTGGGAACAATATCAATGGGGATGATGTTTAATGTGGCTGATATTAATGCTAATTTTGATTCATATGTAGCAAATGGAGCGTATTGGTCATTTCAAAAATTAGGTGAGTATTATGGTATTGGTAATACTTTCTTAATTATTTATGCTATTTGCAATATGATTGGTCAATTATCAACATTAGTTATTTCTATTGATGCGCCACTTAGAATGTTATTGGATAATGAAGATGCAAGACAATTTATCCCTTCAAAATTATTGAAGAAAAACAAAAATGGTGCTTACGTAAATGGTATCTGGCTGGTAGTTGTCATTGTTACACCATTGATTTTAGTACCGGCAATGGGAATTAAAAGTGTTACTTCATTTTTGAAATTTTTAACTCAATTAAATTCAGTTTGTATGCCACTACGTTATTTATGGGTATTTATTGCTTATATCGCTTTACGTAAAGCAATTGATAAATTTCCAGCTGAATATCGTTTTACCAAAAATCAAATATTGGCAAAATTCTTTGGCTGGTGGTGTTTTGTGGTTACCGCAGTTTGTTGTGGTCTAGGAATGTTTAAAGGAACACCTTTTGAAATTGCGATGAATATTATTACACCAATTATTTTAGTTGGTTTAGGAGCAATTATGCCAGCACTGGCAAAACGTAATAAATCAAATTAATATAAACATATCCTTTAACAAACTGTTAAAGGATATGTTATAATTGGCAAAGAATGAGGAGGACATGCTGATGGATAAAAAAATATCTCAAGAATTAATGGCTTTTATAAAACAGAGTCCTACAGCATTTCACGCTGTAGATAACATGAAAAAAATGTTAAAAGAAGATGATTATGAAGAATTATTAGAAGGACAGGCTTGGGAAATAAAACCCGGTAAAAAATATTTTGTATCAAGAAATAATTCAAGTATCATTGCTTTTAATTTAGGATCAAAATTAGATAAATATAGTTTCAATGTAGCTGCTTCACATAGCGATTCACCAACATTTAAAATCAAGGAAAATGCTGAAATTGAAATCAAAGGAAAATATACACAGTTAAATACTGAAGGTTATGGTGGAATGTTGTGTGCTACCTGGTTTGATCGACCATTATCAATTGCGGGAAGAGTGTTGATTCAAGAAGGTAATAGCTATATTACGAAACTTGTTAATATCGATCGTGATTTAGTGATGATTCCTAATGTTGCAATTCATATGAATCGTGCAGTAAATGATGGTTTTGCTTATAATAAACAAATTGATATGCTGCCATTATTTGGTGGAAGTGATAGCAAATCTGGTGATTTAAGACATTTAATTGCTGAGCAATTAAATGTTACCGATGAAAATATCTATGGGATGGATCTATATCTATATAATCGTATGGAACCATCTATTTGGGGTGTTAATGAGGAATTTATCTCATGTTCACAATTAGATGACTTACAATGTGCGTATGCTTCTTTACAAGGCTTTTTAAAAGGAAGCAATGACCAGTCTATTAATGTTTTTGCTTGTTTTGATAATGAAGAAGTAGGTTCGGGAACAAAACAAGGGGCAGGCTCAACATTCTTGTACGATATTTTAAAACGTGTGAATCAGGCGTTAGGGAAAAATGATGAAGAATTTTATCAGGCATTAGCTTCTAGTTTTATGTTAAGCGCCGATAATGCTCATGCAGTTCATCCTAATCATCCTGAAAAAACAGATGTTAATAATTGTGTATATTTAAATGAAGGTGTTGTAGTTAAATCGCATGCGGGACAAAAATATACGAGTGATGCTCTTAGTATAGCAGTGTTTAAAGGCTTATGTAAAAAAGCTAATGTGCCAGTACAATTTTTTGCGAATCGTTCGGATGCTTTAGGAGGCAGTACGTTAGGAAATATAGCTATGGCTCAAGTTTCTATGAATTGTGTTGATATTGGATTACCACAATTAGCAATGCATTCTTCATATGAAACAGCAGGAATCAAAGATACATATTATATGATCAAAGTTATGGAAGAATTCTTTAATAGTCATATTGAAGAAGCTGGGGTTGATGAATTGCGGGTTACTAAGTAATGCGAAAAAACAATTTAAAGAAGGAAGTACTTGAAAAATATGTAATATCGGGATTATGGCAGACGATGTGTGGTTATATAGTTTTATTATTTATAAAAGAACTATTAACAAACAATTATTTAATTAACTTCTCTATTGATGTGTTAGTTGCAATTATTGCTTTTTATATAACATTAAATAATTTGATTAATCAATATAAATTAATTAAAGAGAATGATATTTCAATGAAACCATTTTATTTTCAAATCTTTGGTTTTATCTTGGGGTTATTTATATCTATTATGACTTTAAAAACTCCTTTTGATATTTCTTTTGTAATCCTTGTAGTTACTTTTATAACAAATAATAAAATGTTTGAAAATGAACTAAGTTAGAAACTTTATTAATTTAAAGTTTCTTTTATTTATAACAAATAAGAATTATTTTACCAGCTACAAAATTTAATAAATTGCTTAAATCCGTTGGTA
>NZ_JMLH01000071.1 GCF_000686665.1 Thomasclavelia saccharogumia DSM 17460
TTATTTGTTTATAAAAAATGAATATCCTGCTATAATGAAGGAAAGAGAAGAAGATATCGTGGAGATGGTGATAAAGATGTATGACAAGTTTAGAAATAATGAGCCGATATGGTCATTAGCGAACCAGTTAGCGTTAGCGAAGCTTAGAACTGAATCATTAGAGATGGAACGTGAAGAAAAGACAGCTAAAAGGATCGAAGAGGGAATCAAACAAGGCATTGAACAAGGTATTGCTCAAGGAGTTGAGCAGGGTATTGAGATTGGACGAGAAGAAGGGGTTGAAATAGGAAAAAAAGAAACGCTTGTTGAATTAATAAAAGGTAAATATCAAATAGACTGCAGTAATTGGATAAAGGAATTAAGTAAAAAGCAAATGAAATCAATATATGAATATATATTTAAAGAAAATGATTTCGAACAGCTAAAACAATTAGTAGATAGCATAGATTCTAAAAATAATCCTAAATAAGTTATATAAATAAAAACAGAAGAAAATATCAAATTTTCTTCTGTTAGTCTTGTTTTTAGTAACCAAAGTCTAAATATTCTTCAGTTGTTACGATTAAAATAGCTTTGCTGGTAACAACACCTTTTTTGTTGTCAAAAGTTTCAATTGGAGTATACTCAACTTTATCACGACGTTGAACTTCTTCATCATAAACATAATCAGCTTGTCTAAAGAAAATGCCATCTTCATCATATTTTGAAATAGTCCCTAATGCCTTTTGATTGTTGTAATGAACTACTGTACCTTCAACTCTTTCAACATATTTATCAAGATTATTCATGATTTTTTCATACATAATGTCGTAAAGCTCACTAGAATCCTGGTCTTTGTATTTATCGCCATGATCATTTTCTGGAGTATATTCTTTGTTATTTTCTTGACAAAGTTTTGTTAAGAAAAGATCAACGATTTCGATTAATTCAGGATCGTTAGTTCTTTTTGTTGCCTCTTTTAATCTTAGATAAATTCCTAAATGATCAATGCTATAGCCATTTTCAAAGAATTCATATAATAAATAAGCATTAGCTTCTTTGATATTACCAATGTTAGCATTTGTTTTATATAAAACCTCGTAAAAGTTAATATTACGGATACGATTATGTAGAGATAAAAAGATTTTCTTAGCTTCTTCATATTGTTCTAATTCAACTAATGAACAAGCTCTTTGATAATTGATCCATTGTAATGTGTTAAAATGCCATTTCAAAGGTAAAGATAGTGCATTGTTTGCTGTTTCTACACATTCTTTGTGTTTTTTAGCTTCATATAGAGCTTTTACTTTTAAACGATAGTAACGTTCTTTTTTAGATTCAAATTCTTTTCCTTCAAGATTAGTGAATGGTTTATCATCTAATAGATTTGGATCTAGTAAATCAAGCATCTCAATTAATTTTTCACAATCTTTTGGTTTTTCTCTTTGCAAATACTTAATTGCTCGATTTACAGATGGTTCCATTGGTGAGTATCTTTCTTGTTTACAGATAGCCAAGATATCATCAAGGACACTAAAGAAAAGTGTTTCATTTTCTTTGATTTCGTTATCATCAATATTGATGAATTTGTTGTAAAGAGCATAACCATACTGGTTTAGATATCCTCTTAAGTTTGGGCACAAAGACAAAAATGTTTTTCCGACTTCGATTGCTTCTTCGTTGTTGTCGCTTTTTTTCAATAATTTGATGTAGTCGTTAGCTTGAAAATCATTGAAAGAAGTAGGATCTTCTTTAAATTTTGCATTGTATACTTCTAAGCTTTTTAATTCGTTTTCATTCATAAAATCACCTCTGATTAGTATTATAGCATTTTTTTAAACGGTTTTGCAGTAGTTAAGTAATAAATTGTTTTGAAATAGAAATTTATATGTTATAATGGCTAAGATAATAGATGAGGTGAAAGAATGAGTAAACAAGTGTTTAGTATGGATTTTTATGGTAAAAATCTAAGTGTGGAAATTGGAGAATTGGCTAAACAAGCTAATGGATCTGTATTAGTAAGATATAATGATACAGTTATTTTATCTACTGTTGTTGCTGGAAAAGAACCAAAAGATGTTGATTTTTTTCCACTAACAGTGACTTATGAAGAAAAATTATATTCTGTTGGAAAAATTCCAGGAGGATTTTTAAAAAGAGAAGGTCGTCCAAGTGAGCATGGAACATTGACAGCAAGAATGATCGACCGACCAATTAGACCGTTATTTGCAGATGGTTTTAGAAATGAAGTTCAAAGTGTTAATACGGTTTTATCAGTTGATCAAGATGCAACTCCAGAAATGGCTGCGATGTTAGGAGCGTCACTAGCTTTATGTGTTTCTGATATTCCTTTTAATGGGCCGATTGCCGGGGTCAATGTTGGTTTGGTTGATGGTGAATTTATTGTTAACGGAACGCCTGAACAATTAGAAAGATCATTAATTAATTTAGAAGTAGCAGGAACTAAAGATGCTATTAATATGGTTGAAGCAGATGCTAAAGAAGTAAGTGAAGAAGTCATGTTAGAGGCTTTATTATTTGGTCATGAAAAAATTAAAGAATTGATTGCTTTTCAGGAAAAAATCGTGGAAGCTTGTGGAAAAGAAAAATTAGAAATTCCTTTATTTGAATTAGATGCTAATTTAGTTGAAGAAATTTCAAATCGGGCCAAAGCAGAAATGGTAGCTGCTGTTTCAATTCCTGGAAAGTTAGAAAGATATGGAGCAATTGATGAATTAGTTGCTCAAGTGACTGAAGAATATGATAATAGAGAATATGAAAATGAAGAAATAAAAGCTAATGTAATGAAACAAGTTGGGATCATTTTACATGATTTAGAAAAAGACGAGGTTCGTCGTTTAATTACTGAAGAAAAGATTAGACCTGATGGTCGTAAGCTTGATGAAATCAGACCGTTGGATTCACAAGTTGATTTATTACCGAGAGTTCATGGCTCAGCTTTATTTACACGTGGGGAAACACAGGTTTTATCAGTGACAACTTTGGGTGCAATCGGGGAACATCAAAAAATTGATGGTTTAGGACTAGAAGATCAAAAACGTTTTATGCATCATTATAATTTCCCACCATATTCAGTTGGTGAAGTTGGTAGAATGGGGGCTCCGGGTCGTCGTGAAATAGGGCATGGAGCGCTTGGTGAAAGAGCTTTGGCACAGGTTATTCCTGGTGAAGATACTTTCCCATATACGATTAGAGTTGTTTCAGAAGTATTAGAATCTAACGGTTCATCGTCTCAAGCATCTATCTGTGCTTCGACAATGTCATTAATGGCAGCAGGAGTACCGATCAAGGCTCCAGTTGCTGGTGTTGCTATGGGATTAGTTAAAAAGGGTGATGATTATACAATTTTAACAGATATCCAAGGGATGGAAGATCATTTAGGAGATATGGATTTTAAAGTTGCTGGAACTGAAAAGGGAATATGTGCTTTACAAATGGATATTAAGATAGATGGAATTACTAAAGAAATTTTACAAGAGGCTTTAGCTCAAGCTAAAGTGGCTCGAAAACAGATTATGGCTAATATGTTAGAAGCAATTAGTGAGCCAAGAGCACAATTATCACCATATGCGCCAAAAGTTCAGATGATGAAGATCGAACCAGATCAAATTAAATCAGTTATTGGTCAGGGTGGAAAAACAATTAATGAAATTATTGAACAGTCTGATGGTGTTAAAATCGATATTGAGCAGGATGGAACAGTTATTATTTATCATTATGATCAAGAAGCAATCAATAAGGCGATGGCATTAATAGAGAAAATTGTTAAAAAGGCTAAAGTTGGTGAAGTATATGATGGTAAGATCGTTAGAGTTGAAGATAATTATGCTTTTGTAAATCTATTTGATGGAACAGACGGATTTTTACATATTTCTGATTATGCTTATGAAAGAACTAAAAAAATGGGTGAAGTAGTAAAACTTGGAGAAATTATTAAAGTTAAAGTTACTAAGGTTGATGAAAAAGGGAAAGTTAACGTTTCTAGAAAAGCGTTGCTTCCTAAACCTGTAAAAAAAGAAGAAAGTAAAGCAGAATAATGAAAAAAATTATTTTGGCTAGTAGTTCACCTAGAAGAAAAGAGCTTTTAGAATTACATAAAATTGATTTTATAATTGATTATGTAGAAATAGATGAAGTGTTAGATGAAAAGCTAGCACTTCCTTTACGTTTAGAGAAATTAGCTTATCAAAAAGCTTTACCTATATCATTGAAATATCCCAATGATATAGTTGTGGGAGCAGATACAATGGTATGTTTAAAAGAAAAGATGTTAGGAAAGCCACGTGATCGTGATGAAGCTTTTAAAATGTTAAAACAATTGTCTAATCAGACACAGATCGTTTATTCTGCTGTTGCTATCATAGATAATAATAAAGTTAATACTTATCATGATAGTACTAAAGTGACTTTTAAAGATTTAACAGATCAGGAAATCAATGATTATTTAAATACGAATGAATGGCAGGGCAAAGCAGGGGGATATGCTATTCAAGGGACTGGAAGAAGTTTAGTGACTGAAATAGATGGAGATATTGAAACTGTCATTGGTTTGCCGGTTAAAATCATTGAAAGCTATTTAAAAAATAGAATTTTATAGAATAAAATTCTATACAATTATGAATAATAATGTTATTATTTTATGGAAACGGTAACATTTTTGTTGTGTTTCAGTAAAAAAAAAATTATAATATAATCCATGGAGGGATGTTTATGGCAGACGTAAAAAGAATCGCATTATTATCTGGTGGTGGAGACTGTCCAGGTTTGAATGCAGTTATCAGAGCGGTAACAAAAGCTGCAATTAACGAATATGGGTATGAAGTTATTGGTTATGTTTATGGATACCGCGGTTTATATAACAATGATTACATAGAATTGACAGTTGACAAGGTAGAAAATATTTATAAAGAAGGTGGAACTATTTTATTTAGTTCTAATAAAGATAATTTATTTGATTATCTTGTTGATGATGGAAATGGTGGAAAAGTTAAAAAAGACGTTTCAGATGTTGGAGTTGAAAATTTAAAAAAAGCTGGTGTTGACGTATTAGTTGTTTTAGGTGGTGATGGAACATTGACAAGTGCTCGTGATTTTTCACGAAAAGGCGTTAATGTAATTGGAATTCCTAAAACAATGGATAATGATCTACCAGCAACAGATCTAACATATGGATTTATTAGTGCTTCTTCAGTAGGTACAGAATTTATTGATCGTTTAAATACGACAGCTAAATCTCATCATCGAGTTATTTGCTGTGAGTTAATGGGTCGTGATGCTGGATGGATTGCTTTATATTCAGGGATGGCTGGAAATGCTTCATGTATTTTGATTCCAGAAATTCCTTTTACAATTGATAATATTGTAAAACACGTTGCTAAACGTGATGAAGAAGGATATCCATATACAGTAATTGCTGTTGCTGAAGGTGCTAAATATGCTGATGGTACAAAAGTAATTGGAAAAATTGTTGAAGATAGTCCAGATCCAATTCGTTTAGGTGGTATTGCCGCAAAAGTTGCTGATGATTTGGAAAAGGCAATTCCTAATCATGAAGTACGTTCTGTAAATCCAGGACATATTATTCGTGGTGGCGATATTCAATCATATGATCGTATTTTATCAATTCGTTTTGGAGTCAAAGCATTAGAACTTATCAAAGAAGGTAAGTTTGGTAATGTAGTTACTTTAAAAGGTGAAAATATGTCATATACTTCTTTAGAGGAAGTAATCGGAGATGCAAAATTTGGTAGACAAAAACATGTTGATCCAAATGGTGAATTAGTAAAAGCAGCTAAAGCAATTGGAATTTGTTTCGGAGATGAATAGAGATGGGTGACCATCTCTTTATTTTTTTTAAAGTTTTGAATTTTTTAAAATAAATTGGGAATACTATTATTGAGGTGAGTTTATGAATAAACCAAAACACGAGCAACAATCTAATAATCAAAATGCAAAAGATCAATTAGGTGATGATAACATTGTTGTATCAGGAAATAAGAAAAATTCTAAAATAAAAGCATAAATGATAAGTCTTTGGGATTTTCATGCAAATGAAGATTCTGAAGACTTTTTTATTTAAGTAGAATATTTATATTGATATATTATAAAAATAGCCCTTTGCTATCTATAAAGATAAATTATTTTTAGGATTACTTTTTTTCACATATTTATACGATTTTACCAATATATTTGTTTTGATATATTGATATCAGGAGGTAGAGGTATGTTGAAAAATGCATTTTTAAGTATTAAAAAAAATATGGGAAAAACAATTTTATTATTTGTAATTATGGTCGTGATTGCAAATTTAATAATTGCTGGATTATCAATACAAAGTGCATCAAAAAAATCAATGGATCAAATTCGTTCAACGCTTGGTAGTGATGTTACTTTGACAACGAATATGAAAAACATGATGAATCAAAGAGAAAAGGGGCAGGCTGTAGATGAAGTTAAGGCAAGTGTTACAATTGCAATGGCTGATCAATTAAAAGATCTACAATATGTAAAGAGTTACAATTACAATATTTCAACTTCAGCTGACAGTGATACGATTGATCCAGTTGAACTTACTGCAGATGAAGAAAATCAAAGTGAAGGTGGTATGCAAGGTAATATGCAAAAACCTGATAACTTTCAAGGAGGATTTGACAGTAATCAGGGTGAGTTTTCAATCAGCGCTAATATAACAATGGAATATATAGATACTTTTAGCGAAGAGAAAAGTACTTTAATTGAGGGGAGATTATTATCAGTAGATGATGCTGGAACTAATAATTGTGTTATTGAAACGACTTTAGCAAGTGATAATGACTTAGATGTAGGTGATATAATAACATTAACAGCTACAGTTAATGATGAAACGATTAGTCATGACTTAAAAATTGTCGGAATTTATGAAGTAAACGATTCGCAACAAATAGGAGGACCTGGTCAAAGTAATCCTTTTAATACAATTTATACAGATTTATCAATTGGTCAACTTTTTTTGGGAAGTGATTCTAATCTAACATCAGCAGTTTATTATTTAGATGACCCAGAAAATTTGGAAGCTTTTCAAGAATTAGCTAAAGAGAAAAGTGATATTGATTTTGAAACTTATAGTTTAGATGCAAATGATCGCTTGTATCAGCAAAATATCAACAGTTTAGAAAATACGCAGTCTTTTGCAACGATATTTTTAATCGTTGTTATTGGGGCTGGAAGTGCAATATTATGTTTGATCTTAATTTTAACTATTAGAAATCGATATTATGAAATTGGAGTTTTCTTGTCTCTTGGACAAAGTAAAATCAAAATAATTTTGCAACAATTATTGGAGATGCTTTTAGTAGCAGCAGTTGCATTTGTAATTTCTTTAGGAACAGGGAAAATGGTTTCCAATCTTATTGGGAATATGCTTGAATCAGGAATTAACGATAATCGTGTTCAGATGGAAATACCTGCAATCGATCAAGAAACAGCAGATAGCAATTTGAATCAAGAAGGAGAAATATCAGAGTTTGGAAGAAGAATGTTTAATGATGCTTTTAGTGGGCCAGAGAATACGGAATTAGATGTTTCTTTAACAGTATCGACGGCAGTTAAATTAGCAGGTATTACCGCCACTATTTGCTTGGTTTCAATCGTGATTCCATCAGCTTATATACTTAGATTATCACCTAGAGAAATTCTGGTGAAAAAGGAGGGGTAATATGGAAACAATATTAGAATTTGAAAATGTTTCATACCATTATTTAGATGGTTCTAGTAATGTAACGATTTTAGATAAAGCAAATTATAGTTTTCAAAAAGGAAAAATATATGCAATCGTAGGAGCTAGCGGTAGTGGAAAAACGACAACGATTATTTTAGCTGGCGGTTTAGATAAACCCAAAAGCGGTAGGGTTCTTTTCAAAGGAACAGATACTGCAAAAATAGGTCTTAATAAATATCGTCGTAATAATATTTCAATTGTTTTTCAATCATATAATTTGATCCATTATATGAACGCTTATGAAAATGTTGTCAATGCTATTGAAATTGCGGGAATAAAAATTTCTAATAAAAAAGAATATTGTTTAAAAATTTTAAATGATTTAGGATTATCTAAGGAACAATGCCTTCGTGATATTAGAAAATTATCTGGAGGACAGCAGCAAAGAGTGGCGATTGCTCGTGCAATAGCTAAGGATGTTGATTTGATTTTAGCTGATGAACCAACTGGTAATCTTGATGAAAAAAATTCTCGAGAGATTTTAAAAGCATTTATTGAATTGGCACATAACAATAATAAATGTGTTATTATTGTTACTCATTCACCTTCATTAGCTAATAAGTGTGATGTACAGCTGAAAATTAATGATGGTCAAATCATTGAAATATAAAGTTTTAGCAGTGTCAGAGCATTAATAAATGCTCTGTTTTTTTATGCGTTATTTTAAATTTTGAGTTAAAATATTCTAACTTTTTTATGTGATAGTATTGACATTTTAGTTAGCGGGGTATAACATAAACATAGTTAGATATAACTAACAGAAAAGTGAGGAAGTGGTGATGATGCCTTTAACTATGGCAAGTATTGGTGAAGCACAAACTATCAAAAAAGTTGGTGGAAAACAAGAAGTAAAGTTATTTTTAGAATCACTTGGTTTTACAGTGGGTACCACTGTCACTGTTGTAAGTAAGAATCAAGGAAATTTAATTACTAAAATTAAAGAATCAAGAGTTGCGATTAGTCAGGAAATGGCTAATAAGATTATGATTTAAGGGGGATTAATCGGTGAAGACACTAAGAGATGTAAAGTGCGGTACAAGTACAAAAGTAGTAAAACTACATGGTGATGGTGCTGTTAAAAGAAGAATCATGGATATGGGAATCACTAAAGGTACAGAAGTATTTGTGCGCAAAGTTGCGCCATTAGGTGATCCAATTGAAGTAAAGGTAAGAGGTTATGAATTATCTTTACGTAAGGCAGATGCTGCCATGATTGAAGTCTTATAGGAGGGTGAAAAAATGTCAATTACAATTGCGTTAGCAGGTAATCCGAATAGTGGAAAGACAACACTATTTAATGCTTTAACTGGTTCCAATCAGTTTGTGGGAAACTGGCCAGGAGTAACGGTAGAGAAAAAAGAGGGGAAATTAAAGGGAAATAAAGATGTTAAATTAATGGACTTGCCAGGAATTTATTCTTTATCACCTTATACATTAGAAGAAGTTGTAGCTCGTAATTATTTAATCCAAGAGCGTCCAGATGCAATTATTAATATCGTAGATGGTACTAACTTAGAAAGAAATCTTTATTTAACAACACAAATCATGGAATTAGGAATTCCTGTTTTGATGGCAATTAATATGATGGATCTTGTTAATAAAAAAGGTGATAAGATCAATATTAGAAAGTTATCTAATGAATTAGGCTGTCAAGTAGTTGAGATTTCTGCTTTAAAAGGAACAGGAATCAAGGAAGCAGCTGATCAGGCAGTAAAATTAGCACGTTCAAAAAATATTAATATGCCAGTTCATAAATTTGATAAAGCAGTTGAAAAAGAATTAGATAATATTGCGATGATGCTTCCAGGAGATATTCCTGAAGAACAAAAACGTTTTTATGCTATTAAATTATTCGAACGTGATGATAAAATTACAGGTTTAATGAGCACAGTTCCTAATGTTGAGGCAACTATCGTTAAAACTGAAAAAGAATTTGATGATGATGCTGAAAGTATTATTACTAATGAAAGATATCAGTTCATTACTTCAATAATTAATGATTGTTATAAAAAAGGAAATAATGAAGAATTATCGATTTCTGATAAAATCGATAGAATTGTTACTAACCGCTGGTTAGCTTTACCGATTTTTGCGGTAATTATGTATATAGTTTATTATGTTTCTGTCAGCACTGTTGGTACATGGGCTACTGATTGGGCTAATGATGGTGTGTTTGGAGATGGATGGAGTTTATTTGGTTTAGCTATTCCATCAATTCCAAGTTTGATTGAAGGATTATTAGAATCGTTAGGAACTGCTGCTTGGCTTAATGGTTTGATCTTAGATGGTATTGTGGCTGGAGTTGGTGCCGTATTAGGATTTGTGCCTCAAATGCTGGTATTATTCTTCTTTTTAGCGATTCTTGAATCATGTGGTTATATGGCACGTGTTGCTTTTATCATGGACCGTATTTTTAGAAAATTCGGTTTATCAGGTAAATCATTTATTCCGATGTTAATTGGTACTGGTTGTGGAGTTCCTGGGGTAATGGCTTCAAGAACGATTGAAAACGACCGTGATCGTAAAATGACGATCATGACTACTACATTTATTCCTTGTGGTGCTAAGTTACCAATTATTGCGTTGATTGCTGGAGCATTATTTAATGGTGCTTCTTGGGTTGCCCCTGCAGCATATTTTATTGGTATTGCAGCAATCATTACTTCTGGTATTATTTTAAAGAAAACAAAACTTTTTGCTGGAGACCCAGCACCATTTGTAATGGAGTTACCTGCTTATCACATGCCTACTCTTTTAAATGTTTTAAGAAGCATGTGGGAAAGAGGCTGGTCATTTATTAAAAAAGCTGGTACAATTATCTTATTATCTACTATTTTAGTTTGGTTTACTTCTTATTTTGGATTTGTCGATGGTCAGTTTACAATGCTTGAAGATACTCAATTAGATCATAGTATTTTAGCTTCTATCGGTAATTTAATTGCTTGGATCTTTACACCACTTGGTTGGGGTGATTGGAAGGCTGCAGTTGCTGCAATTACAGGATTAGTAGCTAAAGAAAACGTTGTTGGTACATTTGGTATTCTTTATGGATTTGCTGAAGTTGCCGAAGATGGTGTTGAAATTTGGGGTACATTAGCTTCAAGTTATACTCAAATTGCAGCATTTTCATTCTTGATTTTCAATTTACTTTGCGCTCCATGTTTTGCTGCTATTGGAGCAATAAAAAGAGAAATGAACAATGGAAAATGGACTGCTTTTGCAATTGTTTATCAAACTGTATTTGCTTATTTAGTAGCATTTTCTGTATATCAGATCGGTAATGCAATTATTACAGGATCATTTACGATTGCAACGATCATTGCAATTGTAGTAGTGATTGGATTTATCTATTTATTAGTTCGTCCGTATAAAGAAAGTAAAAATCTTGATGTTAATTTAGATAATATAGTTACTCAAAAATAGAGGAGATGTTAATGATGGTATGGCTAAATGAAAATTTATCAACGATTTTAGTGAGTTTAATTATTGTATTTGCAGTAGTTTTAGCGATACGCTCAATTAGAAAGGATAAGGCTAATGGCAAGTCAAGTTGCGGTGGTAATTGTAATAGCTGTGGCGGCTTGTGTCATAGTAAAAGTAATTTAGTTGATACTTATCATCATGATCATACTAGGAAGTGTTGATACACTTCCTTTTTTATTTGTAAAAAAGAAGAAAAATTATTACAATAATTGTATAATGAAATAAATCATATTTTAGGAGGGTTTATGAATAAAAAAGCAATTTTTTTAGATGTTGATGGAACTTTAGTAGCTAATCATCGAGAAATGAGTAAAAAAGTAAAAGAAGGGATAAAAAAGGCTCGTGAAAATGGTCATAAAGTTTTTATTTGTACGGGTAGAAATAAAGCTGGTATAAAAAATGAGTTAAATGCAGTTGAATTTGATGGTATTATTGCTAGTGCTGGCAGCTACGTAGAAATCAATAATAAAGTAGTACATAGTGCATATTTTGATAATTCATTAGTTAATAAAATTACAAGTGTTTTCGATAAATTTAATATTTATTATAATTATGAATGTACGACAATGACTTTTATGACAGATGAGATGGTTTCCTTGTTTATTGGCGGGATAAATTTTGAAGCTGGTAATGCTGAATTTGAGCGTTTAAAAGTACAGGAATATGATAAATTCAATATTAAAGATATAAAAGATTATGCTAAGCAGGGAATTCATAAAATATGTTTTATATCTTTGAAGCAGGAAGATGTTGATAATGCTTTAAAAGAATTAAAAGATGATGTTAATGTAGTGATTCATGAGTTGTTTGATGAAACTACGATCAATGGAGAGTTAATTTCAAAAACAGATAATAAAGCTACGGGAATTCAATATGCAATTGATTATCTAAATATTGATATAAAAGATACTATTGCTTTTGGTGATAGTATGAATGATTATGAAATGATTGATTTTGTAGATCATGGCGTGGTTATGGCAAATGGTAGTACAAAGCTTAAAGAAATAGCTTCAAGTATATGTAAGAGTGTTGAAGAAGATGGCGTCTATGATGGTTTTGTTAATTTAGGAATAATTTAACAGTTATGGATTTAAAAATAGTAATGTAAAAACAGGTGATTATGATGCGTGATAAAGAAAATATTTCAAGCGTTTTTTATAAAATAATAATTGGATTATTTGGAATTATGATCTTGATGATTTTAGGAATGAATATTATATTTTCTCAAGGTATGGATTATGCATGTAAAAATAATGTAACGATACCTAATGGGGTATTGTTGATTTTAGGAATAATAGGGATACTAATCTTGGGAACGATTTATAATATCTTTTTTAGAAGACATATTAATAAATTCTCTAAAAGAGAATGTAATATCTTACTAATTGCTGCCTGTATTATTTTATTAATTATTCAATTATATATAGCTTATAATATTTATTTTCTATCAGGATGGGATGTTTCTATTTTAAGGAATACTTCAACTGATTTAGCGAATCAGCAGCTTTTAAATTCGCAGTATGTAAATTATGGTTATTTTACAAGATATCCTAATAATGTCTTTTTAACATTCATTTTTACAATAATTAAAGAAATCGCGATATTTTTAAAAATAGAAAATCTTGATTTTTCACTAGTTGTAATAAGTGTTTTGTTAGTGAATATTTCAGCCTGGTTTATTACTAAAAGTGCAGCAATTATTTTTAAAGATAGATATTATTCAGTTTTAACACTGTTTATTTATAGTATTTATATTGCTTTATCACCATGGATAACAATTCCTTATTCAGATAGTTATTCAATTATTTTTACGACCGCAGTTTTATATTTTTATTTAAATCGAAAGAATATGAATGAATATTTAGCCTGGAGTTTAATTTTTATCTTATCGTTGATTGGCTATTTAATTAAACCAACCTGTATCATTATTTTAATTGCAATCATGTTAGTGGAAAGCTGGAAATTTATTTTTTATAGTAATAAGCAAAAATTAAGATGTACTAGATTTTTATTAGTATTACTTTCTTGTATAATGGTTTTTTCAGCTATTAAAAATTATTCTGATGATTATATCGGTTATGAAGAAAACGAAGCTAATGCTTTTCCACTTACCCATTTTTTGATGATGGGGATGAATCCAGAGACAAAAGGTGTTTATTATGAAGATGATGTGATGTATACAGCTTCGTTTATTGGAAAAGAAGAAAAAATCAAAGCTAATTTGGAAATGGTAAAAAAAAGATTAGAAGATTATGGCATTTCTGGATATTTTAAATTATTAGGTGAGAAGTTGATGACTAATTATAATGATGGTACTTTTGCCTGGAGTGTTGAGGGTAATTTTTATTTTAACATCTTAGAAGCACCCAATGATTCAAGTGCTAAAATATTGCGAGATATTTATTATTATGATGGCTTATACTACAAAAATTATGCAACTTGTCAACAAAGTATTTGGATAACGATTTTATTTTTTATTCTGCTCGCAGTTAAAAGAATTGCTAGTACTGATAAAAAAGATATATATGTAATTGTTTTGGCAATTATAGGAATTACTTTATTTTTACTATTGTTTGAAGCAAGGGCTAGATATTTATTTTTGTATTCACCATATTATATTTTATTAGCTGTTGTTGGAATTCAAAGTTTTATTGCGTTTATGCATAAAAAACTGAGTTCAAAATAATAAATGTTTATTAAATATAAACTTTATCATCAAATATATAAACTTCACTAAGATCAGGTTTATATTTGATAGTTATTTTGCTGCCTATATACTCCTGTTTCGTCTCGTAAACTTTTGTATTGAGTCTGATCGTTGCATCATTGGCAACTTTTCTGACTGCAGTATGATAGAATATTTTTTCAAGCTTTTCTGGTTCGACCCTTCTGATCGATCTTTCATCATCCATAAAAACATTTACTGGAGTGTTCCCATTCAGTGAAGCATGTGGTGAATTGTTTTTCTTATTGACATATAGGGCAAAAGCTGAATCTATATCTTCGATACTTTTAAACTGATTAAAATCAGTATTGTACATCCACTGCTCTTTTACTGATTTAAAGGCTCTTTCCACCTTCCCCTTAGAATTGCCATGGAATACCTGAGCATGACTGATCTGGATCTGCAGCTGAGCGCAGATGATCGGTAACTGTTCGTTTTTGTATGGTTTTCCATTATCGGCATACAGTCTTTTTGGAACACCATATTTAGCTATTGCCCGTTTCAGTACTGTCTGGACATTGACAGCGTTGTCTTCAAGGAAGAATCCATATCCAACTATCATTCTGGAATGGTCATCGATGATCATAATAAGATAGGTTCTTGATCTGTGACCTCTGCTGTCTTTGATATATGAACAGTAGGTAGTATCCAGCTGCCACATATCGTTGCTGTGCT
>NZ_JMLH01000072.1 GCF_000686665.1 Thomasclavelia saccharogumia DSM 17460
AAATTCATTATCATATTCAATGAAGTCAAAAAAGCGAGCTATACCATCCATATAGTTGATGATAGTTCTTTGAGAAAGATTTCTGATAAGAAGTTCATTTTTAACATCGGTTAAAATAGGATATTGTGCAATTTTGTCATTTATAGATTTAGTATTCATAGTTAATCAGTCCTTTCTGTATAAAATGACAACTAAATTATAAATAAAAAAAGCCATCATAAGAAAGATGGCAAACAAAAAAATATAGAAAATATAAAGAAAGAATTGAACTAACGCGTAGCGTTTTAGTACAATTGAATTGATAAAGGAACTTGGGTAAACTAAGTTCTTTTTAATATAGATGGTTTATTGATATTTTTAAAAGTAAAAAATAATATATGTAGTTGATAATTTGTGTTAGATAATAGTATAAATATTCAAATAACTGAAACTGAAAATAAAAAAGGATAGAAAAATAATTAAAATAATGTATAATAGTGGAGTAAGGGAGATGATATTATGATTCGTATTTATACTGCGCCTAGTTGTGCGTCATGTCGAAAGGTTAAATCTTGGCTGAAAGAACATAATATTCCATATGTGGAAAAAAATATTTTTTCAACCCTGCTTAGAGAAGTAGAATTAAGAGAATTATTGGAGCGAAGTGAAAATGGGACAGATGATATCATTTCAAAAAGAAGTAAGATAATTAAAGAAAATGATATTGATATTGATAGTATGTCGGTTAATGAATTGATTAAGTTTATTCAAGAAAATCCATCAGTATTAAAGCGCCCGATCATGATTGATGAAAGAAGATTTCAAGTAGGTTATAATGCTGAAGAAATCAGAGTATTTATTCCACGAGAGCTTCGTAAACTAGCAGAATGTCCTCGTCGGGATGCATGTCCACAATTTATTAGTCAACCATGTAAGATCAATGAAGCGTATTTTAAAGAAAAATAAGCAGTGTTAAGACACTGCTTTTAAATTATAATGATTTGATTAGACGGTTTATCTTGCTAAGGCAATTGCTATGATAGGTTAGATTATATTGATGGATAAAATCTAAAAAAGCTTGTTTACCACTCAAATAATCATTTACTTCGTATTCTAGTTCATAGTCTTCGTGGCCGTTATATTGATTATAATCGATACAAATTAAGCCTTTAGGAGTTTTAATTTCTTTACGAAGTGTAGTTAAAAAACAATCGGTTTTAAACATTGTACTATCTAATTGATATTTTTTTAAAATATCAAATACTTCATTATTTACTAATTCATGATCAATAATTCTATTTTTGAGCTCTTTACTTATAATCAGATTTGTTTCTAAATTACCTTTAGACTGCGGCTGTTTTAAAGTTAATTCGTACTGATTATTTTTTTCTCTAATTCTAAGTGAATATTTTAATTCACTTAATACAGGATGCATTAAATAATAATTAGTTTGCTGGTAAGAACGATCGATTTTATGATCATTGATAATTTGTTGATATGTATTTTTATCAATCAATATTTTGAATTCTATTTCTAAGTTTTCTTCCATAGTGACCTCCGTTAGTATATACTATATAGTATATACTTTAGGGGTGATGAAAACAATGAAACAATATGCATTAGTAATAAAACAAGACGATCTATCTAAACATGTCGCCAATAAAATTAAGCATGAATTAAAAGGAATTATGGAATATGATCAAGAAAATCCTGATTTAGTAATTAGTGTTGGTGGTGATGGAACGATGTTAATGTCGATTCATCAGTATTTAAATCAAAATGTTAATTTTATCGGTGTGCATACAGGGACATTAGGTTTTTTTACAGATTATCAAAAAGATGAAGTGTTTGAATTAGTTGAAGCAATCAAGCAGGATAAATATCGAATAACGCCTCGTAATTTATTGGAAGTAAAAGTTAAACACGAGGGAAAAGAAGATATTTATTGGGCTTTAAATGAGATGCGAATTGATCACGACTATACAACACAAGTAATTGATATTTATATTAATGGGGAATTATTAGAGGTTTTTAGAGGAAACGGAATATGTGTCTCTACGCCCTCAGGTTCGACAGCTTATAATAAATCAATTGGTGGAGCGGTTATTTATCCAGGGGTGCCATTGATGCAGTTGACTGAAGTGGCTGGAATTCAGCATAATGCTTATCGCAGTTTGGGTTCGAGTTTGATTCTAGATGCTGATAAGATAATAAAACTGGTAGGACATCATTTTGACCATGTTTATTTAGGAATCGATCATTTGGCTTATTCAATTGAAAATGTAGAGAGCATTGAGGTTAAAATTGCTAAGCAGACAGTTAATTTTATTGAGTATCGACAATTATCGTTTATTCAGAGAATTAGAAGGGCGTTTATAAATGAATGAGATTTATAGTTAAACCAGAAGATGAAGGCGTTTTGTTGAAGAATTTTTTAATGAAACAAAGTTTGAGCAAAAAAGCACTTAAGGCAATCAAGATGACAGGTGATATTTTAGTAAACGGAGAACATCAAACAGTTCGATATTGTTTAAAAAAAGCAGATTTAATAGAATTGATTTGGCCGCCTGAAACTACTTCAATGCAGCCGTATGAATATTCATTAAAGATCGTTTATGAAGATGAAGATTACCTAATTATTGATAAACCAGCAGGGTTACCGTGTATTCCTACTAAACGCTATCCGCAAAAAACTTTAGCTAATGCTTTAGTCTATTATTATCAGCAGCAAAATCTTAAGTCTACCGTTCATCTAGTCAATCGTTTAGATAAAGATACTCAAGGATTATTACTGGTTGCTAAAAACAGACAGGCGCATTATTTATTATCAAAAGATATTAAACAAGTAAAAAGGGTGTATCACTGTTTGGTAGAAGGAATTTTAACTGGTGCTGGGAAAATTGATAAACCAATTGTTAAAGATAATAATAGCGTAAAAAGATTGATCGCTGATCATGGTAAAAAAGCCGTTACTTATTATCGAAGTTTAAAAACATATGATAATATGAGCTTGATTGAGTGTGTCTTGGAAACTGGCAGAACCCATCAAATAAGAGTGCATCTAAGTTCGCTTGGACATCCTTTAAAAGGCGATAGTCTGTATGGTTCAACTTATCCTGAATGTTATTATTTAGATAGTGTATATATTGAATTTTTGCATCCTTTAACTAATAAATATGTTAAAATAAAAAAACGCTAAAGCGTTTTTTTAATATCTTTTTTTACCTTCAATTATTCTAGTCTGTTTTTCTATATCTAAGAAAATTCCCATTGCAATCATATAAGAAAGTAATGATGAACCACCATATGATAAAAACGGCAGGGTAATTCCGGTAATCGGGAAAAGTCCAAGAACCATTCCAATATTCCAAACCTGTTGAAAAACCAGAAGTCCAAATATACCAGCGGTAAAATATTTATCACGATTGTTTTTTGATCTAAAACCAATTCTGATCAATAATATATCAAATATACAAATGATTAAAATTGTAAGACCACCACCAACAAAACCAAAGCTTAAGGCAATTATAGCAAAGATAAAGTCAGTTTGAGCTTCAGGCAAATTAATTAATGCCGTTTCCATTCCGTGACCCCATAAACCAGCAGTTCCATAAGATAATAAAGCATTAAATAACTGATAGCCTTGATCACCATATGTTCCTTCAGGGTCGATCCAGCCATAAAAACGTCCTAATTTATGATCGCCACCCATTAAACTGACAAATAAGTCATGTTCATATAGGAAAATATAGACCATAATACCAATGATGATCGCTACCACTATTCCCCCAATAATAAACCAGCCAGCTTGAATTCCTGACATAAATATAATAAAGACAACTGAGGCTAACATGATCATTGTTACTCCAGCATCATTTTGTAAATAAACTAAGATACATGGGGGCATCGAAACAGCCAAAATTTTACCAATCAATAAACAGTCATTATGTAAATTATGGACAAGATATTTATTGTTATGTTTATCAATAATATCAGCCATGACAACTACTAAGATGATCTTCATAAATTCTGAAGGTTGAAAATCGAATCCCGGTAGTGAATACCAGGAAGTTGCGCCGCCTGTATATTTAGCTAAAGGAATTACTTTAATTCCAAAATGGGTGAATAAAAAGTGTTCTATAGCCAGGCCGACGAGTAAAACCATCAAAATACCGTATATGATCCACATAGATGAATAAATACGATCATTTGATATTTTAAAGACAACAATCATTAATGTAAAAGATATTCCATAAAATATAAGTTGTTTTAACCAGTAGGTGCTGGGATTTCCTTTAGTAATTAATGGAGTTGCACTTTTAATTCCTAGACAGCTAATAAAACAAAGTAATAATAATAAACCAATCAAGGACCAGCAAATTACGGATTTCTCTTTTTCTTCCACAAAATCCCTCCTTATAAAAAAGATAGTTTTTTCTATCTTGATATAGTATACTATAATTAAATAATAATTAATAGGGGGTAGATGTTAATGAATGATTATTTATTTTACGGAATCGTTGCTTTGATTGTAGTAATTATTCTAGCTGTTATCTTTTTAAAAGTCATAAAAAATAAACAGCCAAAACAAGTTAAAGCAAGTGATATTCCTGTAGATATAAATATGATTATGGAAGCTGTAGGCGGTCGAAGTAATATTAAAGAGACAATTGCGACGTCTTCTAAAATTACTTTTTTTGTAGAAGATGATAGTCTTGTTAGTTTGGAAAAATTAAAGGCTGTAGGTGCATCGGGAATTGTTCAGACAACAAATAAAGTTAGTGCTATTTTGGGTAAATATTCAAAAGAAATATCGAATATAATTAATGGTAGTTAAGCAGATCAGGGACATCTGCTTATTTGTTTATAAATATGGAGGTAATTATGGAGATAAAGGATCGAATAAAAAGCTATGAGCCTTTGTTTGATCAATGGCTTTTTGATGAAATAATAGATGTATATAATCATGAGTGTTTGATAAAATTAAAGCATCAGTCGTATGGAAATGAAAAAAGAACCGCTTATTTAAATGTAATAACTGTATATGATCAACATGATAGTATAGAAGAGTTGGAAAAAAGAGTAGAAGATATTAAAAATAATTTTAAAGATAATCAAAAATCGTTACAAAATGATCTTTTTGAATATGAGCAGTATTTAATTGAGAATGATCAAGGGAATATTATTGGCATAGATTTATGTATATTGATGGAAGAAGATGATGAAATTACAGATGAACTTGATGACTTAAGCGGTAGATTATTATATAAGATCGGATTAAAATTATTTGATCATCAAGAATATCAAGAAGCTTTAAAATATTTTAAAAAAGGTGAAGAACTTGGTAACAGTGACTGTATTTGTGTTATTGGATATATGTATGAACGCGGTTTAGGGCTTGAACCAAATGCTGAACTGGCAGCGCATTATTATCAAAAAGCCGCAAATTACAATAATGTTGTTGCTATTTGTAATTTGGCTTACTTTTATGAATTTGGAATAGGTGTTGAGCAGGATTATCAAAAAGCGTATAATTTATATCTTCAAGGTGCCCAGGCAAATTTTCCTAGAGCGATATGTAATTTAGGTTACTGCTATGAGTATGGTCGCGGTATAAAAGCTGATTTGCATCAGGCAGTAGAGTATTATTTGAAAGCAGCCCAGCTTGGATATAGCGAAGCTTTATATTGTTTAGGGACATGTTTTGAATTTGGTGAAGGAATTGATAAAGATGTTAAAAGAGCATTCGAGTGTTATGAACAAGCGGCTAATCAAGAACATGTACAGTCGCAGTATCGTTTGGGTCATTGTTATGAAAATGCCTTAGGAACAAAGCAGGATTTTGTTAAAGCTGTTTACTGGTATCAACAAGCGAGTGAAAATAGTTATCCTCCAGCACTAGTATCATTGGCAACTTGTTTTGAATTGGGTCAGGGAGTCACTATGGATTTGAAAAAAGCGCGTTATTATTATAAGCAGGCGGCTCATTTGAACTATGCGCGTGGGCAATTTTGGTTAGGATATTTTTATGAAAATCATCCAGAAATAAAAAATGCTGCTTATCGCTGTACATATTGGTATCGTCAGGCGTGTAAACAAAAGGATGTGCAGGCGATGGTGGCACTGGGGTATTGTTATGAAAGTGGTTTCGGAGTAAAACAAAATTTAGAGTTAGCTGTTAAATTATATGGTGAGGCGGCCAAGTTAAATTATCCAGCGGCACAATGTAATTTAGCATATTGTTATGAAATGGGGATTGGAACTGCAGTTGATTTAAAGGCAGCTGTGCATTATTATCGTTTAGCCAGTGAAGCAGGTTATCCAAGAGCTTTATGTAATTTAGGTTATCTTTATGATCATGGTGAAGGAGTAAAATGTGATCATCAGCATGCTTTTGATTTGTACATGCAGGCAGCTAAAGCTAATTATGCTCCAGGATTATATCATGTTGGATTAGCATATGAAGAAGGTAAGGGAAGAAAAATCGATCTTGATAAAGCAATTGATTTTTATCAGCAGGCTGCAAATTTGAATTATGCTCCAGCAATGTATAATTTAGGGTTGATTTATGAACAAGTTCCTGCATATCATGATGATTTAAAGGCTATTACTTATTATAAAATGGCAATAAATCAAAATGACGTTAGAGCAATGTATCGAATGGCTTTATATTTGGATGAAGGAAAAGTGGTTTCTAGAGATGTCAATAAAGCCTTTACTTATTTACAGACAGCTTCTAATTATGAATATGTACCAGCGTTAAATTTGTATGGTATTTATTTGGAAAATGGAATAGGTACAGAAAAGAATTTTAGCGAGGCATTTAATTACTATTTAAAAGCTGCTAGTAATAATTATGCACCAGGAATCTATAATTTAGGACGATGCTGTTTTTATGGCATTGGGACGAGTATTAATAAGCAGGAGGCTTTTAAATTGTTTTGTCGTGCTAGCGAACTAAATTATCGGGAGGCTTGTTTTATGGCTGGTTATATGTGTTATTATGGTGATGGAATTAAAAAAGATTTGGAAAGAGGATTAAAGTATTATCAAAAAGCAGCAGATTTAGGGTCGCTTGATGCTATTAATGAGTTGAATAAATTAAAGTAGTGCGGTATTATTTTATTAAAGACTGAAATTGGTGGTAAAATATAGATATAGAAAGGAAATAGTATGTCATTTAAAGAAAAGTTATTGAAATATGCTAAATTAATTGTAAGGTCAGGATTAAATGTTCAAAAAAATCAAATAGTAGTAATCGATGCTCCGGTTGAAAGCGCTGAATTAGTAAGATTAATTACAAAACAAGCTTATGAAGCTGGTGCCAAGGAAGTTGTGGTCAAATATCATGATGAAATAGTATCACGTTATAAATATGAATATGTAACAAAAGATGAATTTGGTAAAGTACCAGCCTGGTTTAAGGAATTTAGAAATGATTATGCTGCTCAAAATGCTGCCTTTTTAACTATTCATAGCGATGATCCTGAAGGATTCAAAGGGATTGATCCAGCTAAAATAGCTTTATGGTCTAAAAGTGTAGCGACTGCTTGTAAGCCATTTTATGATAGTTTAGATCTAGGAATCAATACCTGGTGTATTGTGGCAGCTAGTTCGTTGAAGTGGGCTAATAAAGTGTATCCAGATATGTCAGACAGTGAGGCTTTAGAGGCTTTATGGAATGCTATTTTTAAAGCGGTGAAAGTTGATTGTGATGATCCGGTTGCTGCCTGGGATGAACATCGAAAAAGTTTTGAAAGAAGAGTTGATCATTTAAATCAGCTTAATTTAAAAAGTTTGGTTTATACTAATTCATTAGGAACAAATTTAACAGTCAGTTTAAATGAAGGTTATTTATTTGCTGGCGGGGGTTCATATACTGTTGATGGTGTTTATTTCTTTGCCAATATGCCAACTGAAGAAATTTTTACAAGTCCTAATTATAAAGGAACAAATGGTGTCGTGTATAGTTCTTTGCCGCTTAATTACAATGGTAATTTGATTGAAGAGTTTAAATTAGTGTTTAAAGATGGTCGAATCGTAGATTATGATGCTAAGACGGGTAAAGAAATTTTAAAAGAAATGATAGAAATAGATGAAGGAAGTCATTATTTAGGAGAAATAGCGTTAGTTCCTTATGATTCACCAATATCAAATATGAAGACATTATTTTACAATACTTTGTTTGATGAAAATGCTTCTTGTCATTTGGCAATTGGTAAAGGTTTTAGCGAGTGTCTTAAAGATGGTTTAACAATGACTAAAGAACAGCTGTTAGAAAAAGGAATCAATGATTCTTTAACACATGTAGATTTTATGATTGGGACAAAAGATCTAAAAATTATTGGAAAAACTAATGATGATCAAGAAGTAATTATTTTTGAAGCAGGAAATTTTGCTTTTTAAGCAGTATGGATCTTAATCAGCTTATATAAGTAGAAAAGGGGTTGTAACGAAATAACTTTTTGAGAGTTTGAAATTCGTTTTTAACCCCTTTTTACAGTAAAGAGTTTAATTTGTGTTTTAGACGTGAAGACCAATAAAACGAAGTACCGGCAATTGATATATAAATAAAGGTCATGAGATTATAAATAAGAAATTTATAATCTGAAAACAGATCATTTTTATTGATGATATTTATGATTAAAACTGATAAATAAATCAATATATATAAACATTTAAATATATATTTGTTTTTATACAGTATATAGCGTCGTTTTAGTTTTTGTTTTCGATAGACAATAGTAATTGTAAATTGAGTAGATATATATAATAGTGCAATCCAAAATATAACATAACTTATTTCATTAGTAACTTTTTTACTATAATAAAGCCATATAAAACTATTTAAGCTAATAATTCCTAAATAAAAATAGTCAAAAACAATAATTATTTTCTTATTATTTATAATTTTATCAATAATCTGGTACATGACAGCCTCCTTAAAAATATAGCAATTGTTTCTTTATCTAATAAAAATGTCTGAATAGCTTATTTTATAAGTTGTTCAGACATTTATATATAATTTATAAAGGTAGATCTTTTTTAGTATAAATAATACTCCCTAAGATAAATCCAATTACTCCTACAACTCCTGCGATACCCATTTTTAAAATCCAGTCACTATTACTAATTAGAATAGAAGTGTAATCATATAAAGAACATATAGTTAGATATTTCATATCTTCTAAGGCTTGGACACCTAGAGTTCCAAACATTGCCAGCATATTGACTAATACAGATTCACCTACAAATACTCCACTTAATCCGAAACAATATTTACTTCGGTTAAATGATCCTGAAAATAGAAAGCAAACTCCGGCTAATGCAATAGCAACCATAAAGGCAGATAAGTTGATTTGAATGATCATTTGAGTAGTTAATTCTCCAGAATATTGCACATAAGCTAATGTAGATAAATTTAACGGATCTATGTTATTTACAATTACATGTGCAATTGTAGTGATTGCGAACATTAAAAAGAGTGAAACGATCATATAAAATACTTGGGTAATTACAACTGTTGATCTTTTAATAGGAGTTGATAAAATATATGCCATACTACCTGAATCTACTTGTGATGCAAGTAATTTATTAGAGGTGATTAAAACGTAGATTCCAGGAAGAATGGTCGTCATCATTCCATAAAAAATAGTAAATAATAATGGTCTTGTCATTTCCATTGATGCAAATTGGACACCTAGTACTGTCATTATAGCTGTCATAGCTAACCAAATGATCCAATTAGATTTTATTGTTTGTTTTAAGAGTGCAAAGTTAATCATTTTTTATTCCTCCTGTTTTTTCAATCATATTTGTATAATAGTTTTCTAATGTAATTGCAGGATTACTAAAACTTAGTAATTCATATTTTGATAATTCTTCTAACAAATCCATAATTTCATTAGATGGTAAATATATGCTGATTTGATTTTTCTTTTCATTGCTTTCTTCAAATGGATATTGGATGGGATGATTTTTATAAAATTCAGATTTCTGGTATAATTTATAATCTTCTGTTTTAGCAAAAGAGTAAATATATAATTCATGTGGCGCTTTTTCATATTCAGCTCTATCAATTACCTGAACAACTTCTCCATCATGAATAAACATAACTTTATCACAGGTATCTTCTAGTTCTTTGAAGATGTGACTAGACATAAAGAACGTTTTACCTTTTGCTTTTTGTTCTAATATAATTTCAATCAAAGTATCTCTCATTAATGGGTCTAACCCAGTAGAAGCTTCATCTAAGATATAAATATCAGGTTCTGCCATAAAAGCAACGACTAATGCCATTTTTTGCTTCATCCCTTTGGACATCCTTCTAAGAGGCGCTGTGATATCGATTTTAAGTCTATCAATTAATTCATTCATATACGATAGGTCTTTTAAGCCTAACAGCTGAGCCTGTATTTTTAGAAAATTTTTACCATTTCTGACATCAGGAAATTCAATTTGTCCAGGACAATATCCAACATACTGTTTAATCTTGGAAGCATGTTTATAACTATCTAATCCATTGATTGTTACATATCCATTATCACTTCTAAGAAATCCCATCATATGTCGAATCGTTGTTGTTTTTCCTGAACCGTTTGTTCCAACTAAACCATAGATTTGACCTTTTTGTATCTCAAAATTAAAATCATAAATGCCTCTGCCGTTACCAAAGTCTTTTGTTAAATGTTTAACTCTTATTGTGTTTTGCATATTTTTCTATTCCTCCAAATTTTCTGCTGGTTTGATAAAAGTGCATAAAATACGATTCTAAAGTTTGTGGCTTTTCTAGTAAGCTTTTTATTTCATATTTTTTTAATGTGCGAATGAGTTGATTACTGTCTTCTAAAGAAATAAGAAGTGATAATTCTTTTTCCTGTTCATCACGAATCTCGATTTTTTCAGTATTTTTAAATTTTTGATATGATTGTTTATTTTTAAAGATAACTTCAAAAGTTTTTCTTTTGTATTCGACGATTTCTGAGGCCGTGATAACAGAAACTAACTTGCCGTCTTTAATAATTGCAATACGGTCACATAAAGCTTCAACTTCATTAAATATGTGACTTGATAATAGAACTGTTTTCCCTTTCTTTTTTTCAGATTGAATAAATTCTATGAATACTTCCTGCATAACAGGGTCTAATCCACTTGTAGGTTCATCTAATAAAAGAACCCCTGGATCATTCATAAATGCTGCAATAATAGCAAGCTTCCTTTTTTCACCAATACTCATGCTTTTAATATCATGATTAATATCTAATTGAAATATCTCCAATAAATATTTAATATAGTCATCATTTTCGCAATGTTTCAGCTTTTTCATCATTTCAATAAATTCTGATGCATTCAATCCCTCTGGTAAAGTTACTTCACCAGGCAAATAGCCAACATTTTTCATAACTTCATTATGATTGCTCCAACAATTTAAGTTATTAATAATTACTTTTCCTTTTTGGGGTTTTGAAAAACCCATTAAATGTCGCATTGTTGTTTATTTACCAGCTCCATTAGGACCAAGAAAACCAAATACTTCACCTTTCTTTACGTCAAACGATACATCATAAACTCCGCGGCCGTGCCCATAATCCTTTGTTAGCTCTTTAACTACAATTTCATTCATAAATGATCTCCTTTCTTCGAATTGTGATAGTTTTATCACAGTTGATATATTAAAGGAGAAAAGTAAAAGCAAAGTAAAGTTAAAAAAATTAGTTAAAATTATTTAAGTTTATATAGAGTAAATATGAACAGGGGTTCTTTTTTACTTTAAGGTAAACATTAAAAAGAGATTTCTTAAATGATTATTAAAATATGATCATTTTTTGAAATCTCTTTTTTTAACTGCCCATTATCAAGTAAGAACTATGAACAGATTATTTTTTCTCTTTGAACTGTTTTATTTAAGTGGTATTGTTTTTCAACTGATATATCTAAAATTCCATTTTTTTAAAAGCTTCTGTTAAAACTGCGATTGTTCTTTCAATTCCTAATGATTCAGAATTTAAAATAACATCATAATTATATGGTTTTGACCAATCTTTTCCAGTATGGTACTCATAATAAGCTTGTCTTTCTTTATCTTTTCTTTTAACTATTTCTATAATTTCTTCTTTTGATTTATCTTCAATTTTCATACGATTTTTAATTCTATATTCTAATGGTGCTGTAATAAATAAATTAACGACACGATAGTCCGTATTTTCTCTTAAGATATCAGCTGCACATCTTCCAATAAAAATACAATCGTTTTTTTGAGCGTATTCGATAATTAATCTTTTTTGACATTCAAAGAGAATATCATTAATTGAATCACTTCCTAGGGTATGATCATTATCAATAAATAATGTTTCGAATAATAAAGGACGATGTTTTTTCTCATCAATCTTCATTAAAATATCCTTTTTTACTTTTAACATATTTGTTGCCTTTTCAATCAATTCATGATCATAAAAATTAATGTTTAATCTTCTTGCTAATTCTTTACCGATAATACGTCCATTACTTCCATATTCTCGGTCTATACATATAATCTTTCTCATAATAATATTTCCTCCTTTGATTTTAGATTAAGCAAATAAAGTAAATTAAAAGTAAAATATGATATGAATTTACATATAGTTTACTTTTTTATTGAAAAATTGAATCAAAGGAGATGAGAAATATATGTATGATGAAACCTTTTTAGATTTTGTAACTGAGTTTGATGAATTACTTGATATTTATAAGTCTGGGGTGAAACAAATTGTTACTTTTTTAGAAATAATGAATGTTGAATTCAAGCATACTCAAAATCATAAACCAATAGAAAGTATTCAATATAGGATTAAATCTTCTAAAAGTATTAAAAAGAAATTAATCAAAAAAAATTTATCTTTTGATATGAATTCGATTACGAAGCTAAAAGATATAGCTGGTATTAGAATTATATGCCCTTTTATATCTGATGTGTATAATTTAGCTCAAATCATTTGTATGCAAGATAATATTGAACTTATTACGATGAAAGACTATATAGAACGCCCAAAGCCAAATGGATATAGAAGTTTGCATCTTATTGTTAAAAATAACATTCAATTAGCTAATCAAACAAAAATGGTTATTGTTGAAATTCAGATTCGTACAGTTGGTATGGATTCTTGGGCAAGTTTAGAACATCAACTCTGTTATAAAAACAGTCATAAAATAACACAAGACATTTTAGATGAATTACGATATTGTGCTGATGAAATTGCTGATTTTGATATTCGTATGCAAAAAATTGCCAATCGTTTATCAATGAATCAGATAGGAATGAATAATGTCTTTGATAACAAAATATAATTTTAAAAGTTTACTTTTGTTTTACTGTTTAACTTTATGATATGAGAGTAGGTACGAAAACCCTTAGCAAAAATCTAAAAATTTCTGATTTTAACTGAATGCCTAAAAAAGAACAATGGAAATAAAAATGACCGATGTGAATCAGTCAAAAAAAAGAGTATAGGAAAACATCTGAAATTCAATAATTTTTAAAAATTATTAATTACATTGAAGTGACTTTATGGTAGGCATCCAAATGAATGTTGATGCCGATCATAACAAGCATGAAGAAATTTCTCTTTCTTCCATGCATTCTGCAGTCTGTCAGCCTGTAGTCGTTAAGAATGCGAGTGTTGATTCTTTCAGTACAGCTTCTATCCTTATAGATGAGTTTCCATTTATCTGATTTATAAGGTATTGGACCAAATAGTCTTATATCTTTATCGCTTTTAATATAGAATACTCTTCCATATGGTGAAGAAGAACACTTATCTTTGCATGGACAAGTGTTATCACCTTGTTTTGTGGCAAAAGGACATCGAAACTTGTGACGGAATCGTTTTTTATCGAAACCATCTTTAACGGTTTCAAAACCAGCCATGCATATAGGTTTTCCGTTTTCTGATATATCTTTAAAAGGTTCATACACATTATGAGAGTTTCTTCTTTTATTAATGTCGATAAGAGGAACGATGCCAAGAGAATAGGCAAGATAATGTGTTGAATAGTTGTCACTGGCTGAGTCGAGACAGTAATGAGAAATAGAGAGAGACGAATTAATGGACTTGAACTGAGCCAGTGCTTCCATAGAAGTCAAAGCATCATGTCTGGAAGCTTTGGCAAAAGACAAAAATAAAGGGAGATCAATATTATAGTGATGATTGATATAGGAGATGTTGTAAGTCGTATAGCCAAAGTAGAACTTATCAAGGTCGCTGTCCCAGCCGTAGTCAGCATCGATATCAGAATATCTGCAATGGTCATTGTCGATTTTTGAACCGCAAGAGCGGGAATGAGTCTTTAAGGCAGAGCCATCACCAGAGATGGTGATATGACTGTAGATTAGCATATTATTTTAACAAATTTTTAGCAAATTAAATTGGATAACAGGAGTAAAAGATATGAGCTAATTAGTTAAAAATAGCAAAATATAATGATACAAACAATCAAATTAATTTATTCCAATTTCCTTATTTACAGTGGAGCCAAATTCCTAAGAACCGTTAAAACCAAGCAAAATCAAGAAGATTTTGCTTATGAAAAAGTATAACTTAGGAATATCCACTATAAATAAGTTTTCTCGGCATAAAATAA
>NZ_JMLH01000073.1 GCF_000686665.1 Thomasclavelia saccharogumia DSM 17460
TAATGGTGGTTCCGGCCGGAATCGAACCAGCGACACGAGGATTTTCAGTCCTCTGCTCTACCGACTGAGCTACGGAACCATTGGCGGTCTGGACGGGACTCGAACCCGCGACCTCCGCCGTGACAGGGCGGCATTCTAACCAACTGAACTACCAGACCTCTTGGTTGCGGGAGAAGGATTTGAACCAACGACCTTCGGGTTATGAGCCCGACGAGCTACCAGACTGCTCCATCCCGCGATATTCTTCTTTTCTTTTTTTAATGGCGAGGGATGAGGGATTCGAACCCCCGCGGGACGTTAATCCCCTGTCGGTTTTCAAGACCGATCCCTTCAGCCGGACTTGGGTAATCCCTCGCATTTTTGGTGGACCCTGTTGGACTCGAACCAACGACCGATCGGTTATGAGCCGATAGCTCTAACCAACTGAGCTAAGGGTCCTTGTTGCTTCATCTCTTACGGGTACCTTTTATTTAACTGGTAGCGGGGAAGGGATTCGAACCCCCGACCCACCGGGTATGAACCGATTGCTCTAGCCAACTGAGCTACCCCGCCGTAATTAACTACAGCAATGCTATAATTTGATCTCTTGGTGGAGCCTAGCGGGATCGAACCGCTGACCCCCTGCGTGCAAGGCAGGTGCTCTCCCAGCTGAGCTAAGGCCCCAATTTCTTAATGGTCGGGAAGACAGGATTTGAACCTGCGACCCCCTGGTCCCAAACCAGGTGCACTACCAAGCTGTGCTACTTCCCGCTTTCTCTCTCTTCCCTTAATGGCGCGCTAGGCAGGAATCGAACCCACAACCTCTTGATCCGTAGTCAAGCACTCTATCCAGTTGAGCTACTAGCGCTTTTTCTTTCTTACAATGCTTTTCTATATTACCATATCCCTCTAGCTTTTGCAAGTCGTTTTTTGAGAAATGGTGCCCAGGGCCGGAATCGAACCGGCACGGATTTTGAAGTCCGCAGGATTTTAAGTCCTGTGCGTCTACCAGTTTCGCCACCTGGGCACATAATGGAGGTTCCAACCGGACTCGAACCGATGATAACAGAGTTGCAGTCTGTTGCCTTACCAACTTGGCCATGGAACCTTTTTCATTTCAATCCGTATCTTTTACCGGACTGCTTTTATATAATATACCAGATAGCATAATTTTGCAAGCATTTTTAATAAAAAATTTACTCACCTATAACCAATAATTAAAATTAATGTGAATAAATCAATATTTTTTGTAACAAAAAACTGTTAGAAAAACTAACAGTTTTAACATTATTTAGCTTTAACTTTAGTCCAGCGGGAATTATACATTTCTTTTACTTCATTATTCTGATAAGAAAAAACTTCATCTTTAGCATTTGTTCTAATCTGATATGCACTAAGCCCTTCATAGTCTTCTTCAGCTGCTTTTTTAGCAGCATTTACATTGGCTGTTAAATATCCTACTTCAACAGTATTTTTATAAGAATTCTCATTAGAAATCATAAAATTAATAAACTGATTAGCTAACTTAGTTTGCTTACATTCCTTAGAAATAACAAATCCATCAAACCAGACATTAGTCCCCTCCTCAGGTAAATAATATTCCATATTAGGATTCTCACTCATTACCGTAGTTGCATCACCCGAATACATTATCGCCATCGCTTTAACACCACTGATCATCGTATCGATCGATTCATCGCCAACATATACCGGCTCCATTTCACTACGTTGATCGATCAGCCATTGATAAGCCTCATCAATTTCTTTTTCAACTGTAGTGTTCATAGAATAACCCAATGCTTTTAATGCTACCATAAAACTATCACGCTCTGAATCATACATATAAATTTGACCTTTATATTTAGGATTACGAAAAATATTCCATCCTTCTTTTAAATCATTTTTATCTACAATTGTCTTATCATACAAAATTCCTACATTACCACAAAAATATGGAATCCAATAATTATTATCAGAATCAAAAGATTGTCCTAAAATATCTTTATTAATATTGTCAAAATTAGAAATTAGTGACTTGTCAATCGGTTGTAAAAGATCTTCTTTTATCATTCTTTCAATCATATATTCAGAAGGTACCATGACATCATAACTATTACCACTCATATATTTAGTATACATGATCTCATTAGAATCAAAAGTTTCATAAATAATTCGACAATCATACTCATCTTCAAAATCACTAATAACTGTTTTATCAATATATTCTCCCCAATTATATACTCGTAAAGTCTTTTTACCAACCCCTGTTGAAATCGACCACCCTACCGACAACAATAAGCATCCTGCCAAAACTACTTTAACAATTTTACTACTCATTATTCTATCAGTTACTTTAGGGAAAACTTTGGGAATGATCGTCCCTAGCATTACAATAAGTAAAACCACAACCAAAATTATCGTTGCTAGAGCATAAATACTAGGGTTTGTTCGTTTCGACATGTTATAGATAACAATTGAAATATTTTCAATTCCATTACCACTAACAAAATAAGAAATAATAAAATCATCAAATGACATTGTAAAAGCTAATAACGCTCCAGAAATAATTCCAGGTTTGATTTGCGGAATAATAACTTTAGTCAAAGCTTGAAATGGTGTCGCCCCTAAATCCATTGCTGCATCAGCTAAATTAACATCAAGCTGCCTTACTTTAGGCAAAACGTTGGTAATTACAAACGGCGTACAGAAAGCAATGTGAGCTAATAACATCGTTAAATAACCTTTTTCCACTTTCACAAAAGAAAACAAAAGCATCAATGAAATCCCTGTAACAATATCAGGATTCATGATGGGCAGATTATTAACCTGCAAAACTATTTTTCTTAGAATCGGTTTAGATTTAGAAATTCCGATTGCCGTGATCGTTCCTAAAACAGTAGAAACAACTGTTGATAAAATTGCAATACTAACAGATACAATAATTGCATCGATCATTTGCTGATTTACAAATAATTCTTGATACCATCTTAATGAAAAACCGCTCCAGCTTGATAATGACTTGGAATCATTGAAAGAAAAAACAGCCATAATTACAAGGGGTAAATAAAGAAACGCTAAAGCAAATACAATCCACAGTGAACTAGGAAATCTTCTTTGTTTTTTCACGTTTAGCTTCCTCCTGATATCCTGCATATTTTTCCACACGATTAATAAGTCCCATTAGAATTATTACTAAAATTGCTAAAATCAAAGATACCGCACTACCAAAATGCCAATCTCCAACATTAATAAATTGCTGCTCAATAAAATTACCAATTAATGAGTATTGACCCCCACCAAGTAATTTAGGAATTACAAATGATGAAATAGCTGGTAAAAATACCATTGTAATGCCTGTTAAAACACCACCTAATGAAAGTCTAAATGTAATTTTCCAAAATGTTGTAATTGGATTAGCTCCCAAATCATTACTTGCTTCAATTAAAGACTTATCCATTTTAGTAAGAGAAGTATGAATCGGTAAAATCATAAATGGTAAAAAATCATATACCATTCCTAAAACTACTGCAAAATCAGTATATAAAAGGCTCACTTCCCCAAAACCAAAAAACTGAAGAACATTACTGATTATCCCTTTACTACTTAAAATATTTATCCATGCATAGGTACGCATCAGCATATTGATCCAAGTTGGAAAAGTAATCAATAAAATAAGCAATGTCTGGGTATTTTCTTTACATTTAGAAATTGCATAAGCTACTGGATAACCAATTATTAAACATAATACTGTTGTTATAATTCCTAAGGCAAAAGATTTAATTAAGACTGAGACAAAAATAGGATCAAAAAATTTTGAAAAGTTATCTAGTGTAAAATTAAATGTTGTAATCGTATTGCCTTTTTGAACAAAGGCATAAATCATTATTAAAAACATTGGTAAAACCGTTAAAAAAAACAACCAGAAACAATATGGACTAACTAATTTACGAAAATGTTTCATTAATAACTACCCATTTTATCCATAACATGAATATCTTCTGGCCAAAAATCTAAATTGACTTTTTTCCCCACTTCACTTATATCAGTAGTATGGACTTTATAATCACGATTTTTAGTTTCTACCATTATTTCATAATGAACACCTTTAAAAACAATTGAAGTCACAACACCTTCAATCTTTCCTTTATCAACTTCTACGATATCTAAATCCTCTGGTCTTAAAACAATGTCTATTTCCTGTCCTTCATCAAAACCTTTATCAACACATTCAAACTGCTGCCCATCAAATTCAACTAAATAATCTTTAATAAAAACACCTTCAATAATATTCGATTCACCAATAAACTGTGCTACAAAACGATTTTCCGGCTCATTATAAATATCTGTAGGTGTTCCTATTTGCTGAATCTGTCCTTCATTCATAACAACAATCGTATCCGACATTGTAAGAGCTTCTTCTTGATCATGCGTTACATAAACAAATGTAATTCCAACTTCCTGTTGAATATTTTTTAATTCAATCTGCATCGCTTTACGCAACTTTAAATCCAATGCTCCAAGCGGCTCATCAAGCAGTAATACTTTTGGCTCATTAACTAATGCCCGAGCAATCGCTACACGCTGCTGTTGACCACCGGAAAGCTGATTGATGTTTCTCGATCCATATCCTGCTAAACCTACTAATTCAAGAATGCGATTTACTTTATGTTCAATTGTATCTTTATCCATTTTTTTGATCTTCAAACCGAAAGCAATATTATCAAAAACATCCATATGCGGAAACAATGCATATTTTTGAAATACAGTGTTTAATTCTCTTTTATAAGGCGGCAGTTTACTAATATCCTGACCATCAAATAAAACAGTTCCGCCATTAGCCTCTTCAAAACCACCCATAATTCTAAGTGTAGTAGTTTTTCCACAACCACTTGGACCTAATAAAGTTACAAACTCTTTTTCATTTATATCAAGATGAATTCCCTTTAAAACAACTTGTCCATTATACTCTTTTGTTAAATTATCTAATTCTATTAACTTTGCCATAATATCTCCTTTAAAATAACGGTGGTGTTGATACCCAAATCACCTTCGCTTTAGTTTCACCAAAATTAATCAAATAATGTGATACTAAACCTTTAAGATAAAATGTCTCTCCCTTTTTCAAAACAAATTCATTATCACCGTTTATCAATTTTATTTTTCCCTGAATAACATAACCAAACTCTTGACCTTCATGAGGATCGATCGTCATCGACTGTTTGCCTTTTTCAAGTTCAATCAAAATTGGTTCCATATCATTTTTTTGAGCATTTGGAATAATATATGAAATAATATAATCATCCTGCTCATTAATAAAAAAATCATCTTTTTTAAACACAATTTGTTCAGCTGGTTTTTCACTAAAAAACTCCTGCAAATTAGTACCTAAAGCTTCTAAAATATCTTCCAATGTTGCAACTGATGGAGATGTTAGATCACGTTCCAACTGGGAAAGAAATCCTTTAGTTAGTTCACTACGATTTGCTAATTCTTCTAATGTCAGTCCATTAGCCTGTCTAAGCCTTTTGATCTTACTTCCAATATCCATAACTACACCTCCTTTATTTTCAACATTTTAATTATAACTAATCCTAGTAATAATGCAACAATATTTAACAATTTGTTTAATATATTATACTTAAAAACTAAAAAATAACGAGCAGCAACTCGTTATTTCTCTAATTTCTCTCTTCTATAAGACGATTCAATAAATAATTTTTTTAATAACTGCTCATCATTTTCCAACAGCGCTTTTTTTATTAAAGCTAACTGCGCTTCAAAAGTTACGATTGAATTCAATAAATTCTCACTATTTCTAAAAAATAATTCTGACCACAGATCCTCATTAATATTTGCAATTCTCGTTAAATCACGGTAAGAATCACCAATATATTTTCCTGTATCATATTTTTCATTATCACTATTGATCAAAGCAACTGCAATAGCATGTGGTAATTGTGAAGTAAAAGAAATAATTTCATCATGAGCCTGTGGAGACATGATCTTAACGCTTTTAAACCCTAAAGTCCCCACAAACTTTTCCATAAAAACTATACTCTCTTTGTTATTAGCCGGATGTTCAATCAAAATATAATTAGCGTTTTTGAATACCTCTTTGCTAGCATATTCAAAACCTCTTTTTTCTCTTCCCGCCATAGGATGACCACTTACAAATTCAACATCAGGGTCTATAACATTCATTGCCTCTTGAAGAAAATAAGATTTAACTCCTACAGCATCTGTAATAATACTGCCTTTTTTAAACTTGTTATTTTTGATAAAATCTAAAACCAATGATGGATACAAACAAATAATCGTTAAATCTGTCTGTAAAATAATTTCTTTGCCATCCTGGTAACCCTCAATAATATAACCTTCATCTTTTGCTTTCTGTAAAGTTTTTTCGTCAATATCGATTCCGTAAACCTGGTGTCCCAGTCCTTTTAAAGCCTTAACAAAACTACCACCGACAACACCAAGACCAACAACTGTAATAATCATGATATTTTACACCAACATTCCCGCAATAAACGAAATTATCATCAAAACCACTGCCATAAAACAATATCTAACTAATAATTCAAAAATTGAAGGTTTCTCTTTATCAATGAAATAAAACGTCAATACTACTAAAAGACTTGTCAATAAACCATGTCCTAACACAAATGCCATTTGTGAATCATAAAACTGCATTAAAAAAGGGATACAAACAATACTTACAAAAACAAAATCAATAATTAAATAAATCGTTGTTCTAAAATTTATTTTCAACCACTTAAAACTAAAGTTTTCTTTAAACATATCTAATTTAGTCTTTTTAGGTGGAACTTTTTTAGAAAATTTAAATTCACTTTTCTGTCTTTCAACTTTACGATCAAATCTTGCCATTTATACTTCCTCAACTACTTTCTCTTTTCCTCAAGCATCTTTATCTTATAATCTAACAAATTTTTCGTTAGATCAACATAATAATCATGTGGATATTCTAAACGAAACACCTCATCCCAAATACGACTTTTTTGCTGATTTGAATACTCACGAATCTCATCAACAGTATATTCCGGATACACTTTTTTTCCATTAACAAAGACTGGTACCTGCAGCTCTTCAATACTAAAACTATTAGCTTCTAATGTTTTAAATTTCCAAATATTAGACTGGTGATAAATCGTTAGATCCTGATCAGCCGTTATTTTTTCATCATGAAAAGCAATTACATCACCAATCGCTTTGCCAGTTTCATTTTCAAACAAACGATATACTTTTTTATACCCAGGATTAGTAATTTTTTCGGTATTTTCAGATATTTTGATCTTAGGAATGATCTCATTATTTTTTTCTATTGCTACTAATTTATAAACACCGCCAAAAACAGGAGCATTTTTAGAAACAATCAAATTTTCACCGACCCCAAAAGAATCTATCTGTGCTCCTTGGTCCAATAACGAACGAATCAAATACTCATCTAATGAATTAGAAGCAGTTATTTTCGTTTCAACTAACCCAGCTACATCTAACATCATTCGCGCTCTTTTAGATAAATAAGCAATATCGCCACTATCAAGCCTAATTCCTTTTAACTTTTTACCTAACGGTTCTAGTACCTCTTTAGCAATCCTAATAGCATTAGGAACACCACTTTTTAAAGTATCATATGTATCTACTAATAACACACAATCATCAGGATAAGTAAGTGCATAAGCTTTAAAAGCTTCATATTCGCTATCAAATGACTGTACGAACGAATGAGCCATCGTCCCTACTACGGGAATGTTAAACATTAAACCAGCAGATACTGTCGCACTGCCTGCAACCCCACCAATATAAGCAGCTCTTGCTCCATATGTTGCACTGTCATAACCTTGTGCTCTTCTAGCCCCAAACTCTAATACTGGGCGTCCTTTAGCTTCTTTAACGATTCGATTTGCCTTTGTTGCAATCAATGATTGATGATTAACTGTTACAAGTAATAATGTTTCAATCAACTGCGCTTCAATAAATTTAGCCTTAACTGTAATCAAAGGTTCATTGGGAAACACTGGCGTTCCCTCTTTTACTGCATAAATTGAACCAGTAAAATGAAAATCTCTTAAATAATCAAAAAAATCTTCATCAAATTTATTTAGTGAGCGGAGATATTCAATATCTCCCTCACTAAAATGTAAGTGGTCAATACATTCAATCAACTGTTGTAATCCCGCAAAAATAGAATATCCGCCATTATCAGGATTTTTACGATAATACATATCAAAATAAACATATTGATCCTTATTACCTTGTTTAAAATAATTATACGACATTGTTAATTCATATAAGTCCATTACCAATGTTAAATTACGTTCACTACCTGCATGTAACTTCATATTTTTCTCCTTGTACATATTTAACAATATAATAAACTCTTTTATTTAAAAAATCTAGTTATTTTAAAAATATAGTTCATACGATTGTCTTGGTTGTGGTTGTGGTTGTGGCTGTGGTTTAACTGGTGGTATCTTTGCAAATAATACTGGTATTAAAAGCTGCTGTCCTGGATAGATCATCATCCGATCATCTAACTCATTCATATTTTTAATATAATCTACTCGAGTATTAAACCTTCTTGCAATTGCGTATACATTATCACCTCGATTTACAGTGTATAAAAAGATATCTCCAACCTTAGGCGCCACTATTGGCATTGGGCGGCGATCAAATAAATTATCCATGTAATCTTCGTACATGTTCATCCCTCCTACTTTAACCTATTCAAATATCTTTTTATTTTCTAGGCAAAGGACTAGTTTACAAAAAAACATCAAGAAATTCTCGATGTTTTAAAGCTTCTTAATAAATTCCACTACTCTTTTAGTATTATTACCATCTTGATATTTAAAAAATGTTTGTAAAAAATATTTTAAATTATATTTTTTAGCTTTTAATATTGCTGAAGCTAACTGTTCTTCATCAAAACATATTGATCCCGGCATCGTTTTATCATAATCCACAAAACACCCTAAAGTATTTAAATATTCATCAAGATCAGGAACAAAAAAATACATCGGTTTATTCAAAAATGCATAATCAAAAATAATTGAAGAAAAATCTGAAACCAGCATATCACTAACAGTAAACAAATCATGGGTATCTTCATTACTCAAATTGATGATTCTATCATCACTAGGAATTTCTGTATTTAATAAAAGAGGATGAAATTTATATATCAAAACATATTCATCGCCTAATTGATCAAGCAATTTTTTCCCATTAAAAGAAACACTTTTAAATCCTTGATAAATATTTCCGCGAAAAGTAGGAGCATATAAAACAATCTTTTTATTTTTTAAAATTGGATATTTTTGTAATAACTTAACTCTTGTACTTTGCAAATAATGATCATCAACTAAATGATCTACCCGGGGCATCCCTGTTACAATAACATTATCTTTTAATACATTAAAAGCTTCTTGATAAGGAATCTTCCAGTAATCGCTATTAGCAATAACATAATCGTAATTTTTGATTGGATATTCACGTTTGATAGCATTACCAAATTTTTTGATTGCCCCCGTAGCATGCCAAATCTGAATTACTTTTATGCCTTCGCGTTTAAAATTACTAATGACATAGTTATTGTCTGTAATCAAAACTATTTTTGAAGTATTAATTACATATATTTGTTTAATACAATTAAGCATGTATAAAAAATTATTAAGCAGGCTTTTTTTATTATAATTAATTAATACTGTTTTTAAATTATAACGATCATCTTTGCTTAATTCATCATAAATTAATTTTAAATCACTTTCTAATTTATTAGACTCCAAAGAAACAAAAGCTACTTGATTATTTTTGATTGGACTTAAATTTACAAATATATTTACAAATCTCAAAATAATATTAATAATTACTTTTTTTAACCCCATGATTCCACCTACTTTAACAATATTTCCAATACGCGCTTACTAGCATTACCATCTTCATGATTATTAAATCTTTGATTAAAAGTTACTAATTTATCATAATCATAATCATTTTGTTTAATTTTACTTAATAATAAATTTTCATTTTCAATTATTTCGCCAGGCAGATCTTGATAAATATCAAGATAAAAACCTCTTAATTCATCACGATAACTTTGCAAATCATACATATAAAAATATATTGGTCTTTTTAAGATTGCATAATCGAAAAAAACACTAGAATAATCTGTAATCAAAATATCTGCAATCAAATAAAGACTACTGATATCCTCTTTAGGATCAACAAAATACACAAAATCTTTAACACTATCTAAATCAAAATCATTAACGATCAAATAATGTGGTTTAAAAACAACAACATACTCATCACCTAGATTTTCTTGCCATTTTTTAAAATCCACTTCTAATTTAAAAGTATACCCTTTTAAATTAAACGAATTGTCTCGCCAGGTCGGAGCATATAAAATGACTTTTTTATCTTTAGGTAGATTCAATTTACTCTTGATTCGATCAATATCTAAAACATTATAATTAGATAAAATATCATTACGCGGATAACCAGTTTCAATTAAACGTTCTTTATTGATGGCAAAAGCACTTTGAAACACTTCGGTAGTAAAACTACTCGGTGAGATCATATAATTATATTTACTTACATCATTATCATAAGTTGAGCGCATTTCTTCAATTGACATCCCGCTGCGATAAAACGTTGTTCCTTTAGGTACTTCAATATCATGCGCCAATTTTTTAAGCGGGGTTCCATGCCAAGTTTGTAAATAGATCTGATCTGGTTTTTTTAATACATATTTTGGTAATTTACAATTAGAGATCCAATATTTACAGCGGGCTAAATAAAAGAAATAAGAAATACTAAAATATTCAATGATCTTAGCATTTTCAATCTTTAAATTCTTTTGTTTATGGTTTTTGATTGCATAGATACAACGATATTTTTGATATTCATGATGATTCGTTATATATTGATGTAATGCCATCGGATTATCTGAATAACCGCGACCATGAAAAGAAATAAATAATATTGTATCTTTTTGACATGGAATAAAGCGATAAACTATACGATATAAAAATCTAATTAATTTTCCTAAAAACTTCTTAATTAATTTCATCACTAGCCTCCTTATAAAAATAAGGGGTATTCCCCTTATTTAAAAACTTCTTCAACAACTCGTTTTGCTGCCTGACCATCTTCCCACGAACAAAATCTTTGATAAAACTGTTCATAACGCTCTTGATACTGCTCATTTAGTTTATCTAGATTTTTTATTTTATCAACAACTTCACTTGTTGTATAAACTAAAGGACCTGGTAATTCTGTTTCCATATCAATATAAAATCCTCTTAAAACATCACGATATTTATCTAGATCATAAGTATAAAACAACATTGGTCTTTTTAAATTAGCAAAGTCAAAAAATACACTCGAATAATCAGTAATGCAAATATCACTAATTAAATATATTTCCGTAATATCATCATATTTACTTAAATTAAAAGCAAAATCTTCTAACCCTGTAATATCTAAAGCATCGGCAATATAATGATGAGTTCTTAATAACACAACATACTCATTCTCTAATTCTTTTTTCAATAAATCAAGATCCAGTTTCAACTTAAATTTATACTTACCATTACCATAATACTCATCATCGCGCCAGGTCGGAGCATATAAAATCGTTTTTTTATCTAAAGGAATTCCTAATTTTTTCTTTAATTTTAAAGCTGTTTGCTCACGATCAGGTGATGACAACAAATCATTTCTTGGATATCCAGTTTCCAACATCTTGCCATCGTACATAAAACAGCTTTTAAAAATATCACTAGAAAATTTATTTGGAGCAATCAAATAATCCCATTCCTGCTTTTGACGATAAAACTGGGCTTTATATGTTGGTGATGCTGCTGTTACTTCTTCTTGATCAAACGCTAAACGTTTAAGCGGGGTGCCATGCCAGGTTTCTAAAAAAACCTGTTCTTCACGTTTTCTAAACCATAAAGGCTGGCGTACATTAAAAACAAAATATTTAGATTTTGCTAAATAATAGGCATATTTTCGCGTAAATCTTTTAACGATGATAGCTCCATAAGGCGGCTTTTCTTTAGGATCATTTAAAACCCAAACAAACTTATATTTACCAGGATAATTTTTAGCTAAATACTCATAAATATATTTTGGCGAATCCGCATAACTTTTCCCCATAAAAGTCTCAAACATGATCATATTTTCTTCAAGCGGTTCTTTAAGATAACGATGACGATATAAATACTTATTCATTTCATTTTTGTTTTTAATTATCTTTTTAAATTTCAATTTAGCTAAATGCATATTAACTAATTTTTTCGCCCGCTCAATATCATTATTAATAGCTGCATCAATCAATTTACGACTATAACGAGATGACTTATTCAATAATTCAGGGCGAATCTTTTTAAGTACTTCAGACATCATTTTAAAACGCTCATCGCGCCAAACATCATCTTTACCACGACGAATCTTTTTTGCAAAAAATTTTGTATAGTAAGAAATCATCTTAGCATCAAGATAATAACGAATATAGCTATCTGGTTCAACCAGCATCGTACAATAATTATGAGCTTCAATAAATTCATTAAACTTATTATCAGGATCTTTAATTTGTGACAACGCTGGAGCATTAATAGGATCATTATGTTTTCTTTTAACAAATACTGCATCATCAACTCGAGCAAAACTTGTTGCATAGTTCAGTAACTGCACCACAAATGGAGCATCAGCATAATATAAAAACTTTTCATTAAATAAAATGTCATGTTTTTTTATTAATTCTGTTTTAATTAAAATGTTCAAAACTGAGACATTTCTAAGTGCATGACGAGTTCTAATCAAAATATCTGTCTTATATTCAGTAATATTACTTTCATCATAAACTTTATTGATAAATTTATCATCACGATCATGATCTTTATCTTTTAAATTTAGTTCATTATTTTTTTCATCACCCATCGTTTCAAAAACTTTCTTTTTAAACCAGGTAAATTTACGGATACCTGCAACTAGATCTAAATCATCCTGCTCTGCTTTCTTTATTAATAATGATAATGTATGTGGCATTAAATAATCATCACAATCAATAAAATAAATATATTCACCAGCTGCATGTTTTATTCCTAGATTTCTTTTTTTAGCGACATTAGATTGAACACCCGCTGCAATAATTTTCATATTTATATTGTATTTTTTTAACTCTTCATCAACATCGCTTTCATCATTAACAACCAATAAAGTCTCATAATCTGTAATTTCCTGTTGACTAATACTTTCTAAACAATCATGTAAATAATTTTTATAGCGATCATAAGGGATTATAATACTTAACTTCATTTAATTATGTAGATCGTCTTTAATTTTTGTAGTCGAGATACCTTCTGTACGAGGTAAATATACTACTTCACAATAATCTTTTAAAAAATCAAATTTCCCTTTCCAATCATCGCCCATGACAAAAATATCAACATCATGTTCCTTTACATCCTTGATTTTTTGATCCCATGATTCTTCAAAAATAACTTCATCAACATATCTAATGGCCTCAAGAATCGTTTTACGATCTTGATCACTATGATATGCTTTTTTCCCTTTTTGTGCATTAAACGCATCTGAACTTACTGCTAC
>NZ_JMLH01000074.1 GCF_000686665.1 Thomasclavelia saccharogumia DSM 17460
TTATCAACTTTGATCTTACCATCAGTGACTGTAATATTTTCATCATAACCATCAAAAGATACTGATTTTAAATTAAAAACAGCCCCATCGATCAAATCTTTATTAGTGTTAGTTTTAGTAAGTTCTAAAGAACCGACTTTTAACCAGCTTACATTTAATTGTACAGATACAGGGTCTTCTATTCTTGACAACGTACCTTCTGATTGATAAGTTGAATTACCCCTAATAACAAGAGGAGCATATTTCAATAATCCTTTACCACTTAACTGTCCACTTGAATAATCATCTAATGCTTTCATTGGCGCACTCAAATAAAAAGTATCACCGCCATTTACAGTAACAGTTCCAACACTAACAGTTCCTTTTGTCACATTATGCAGTTCAACTCCATCCTGCAAAGGAATATATACAACTGCTGATTCATTAGTATTTAATGTGATATTTTCAGTACGCTGAATTCCACTTTCATAATAAGCAGTAAAAATCGGGTTTGCCTGACCATTAAAATAAAGCTCATTTGAAGGTACTGGCATAGACTGGATTTGATCATATCTCGTTTTTAAACCAACACCAATACTAGTCAAATAATCCCAGGTATTGCCACCATATAGATCACCGCTATATGCATAACTAGCCATGATATGTGTAAATAAATATTTTTCCTTATCTGTCGACACTGTATCATCTTTAAAAATATCAGCCGGTCCACCATAGCCATAATATAAAACTTTAAGCAACGCTTCATTATTATCGATTACATAAGATGCACTAAGATTCTCTGGCGGAGTATTTTTACTTGCTTCTAAACAGTATGCCAAACTTCCATTAACATAACACATTTTAGTTGACCAGTTACCAAGCCAGCTGGGATACATGATCTCTTCACCCCATGTAAAACTGGCTGTACCTCCATCAGCACTAACTGTACTTAAATTTGTGAATATAACACTAAAAATCATTGTCATAACAATGATCAGCTGTTTCCAATTTCGTATTATTTTTTTCATTTGTCTAACCTTTCATTTAATTTTCTTACAAATTAAATGCCCTTCTACTTAAAAAAAGCAACCTTCTTGTTGCCTTGTGATAAATATGAATTATTATATATTATTTAACATGGATCTCTACACCCAAACATTATTTTACTCCTCCTAAAAATAAAAAACACTTCAAAAATGAAGTGTTCTTCTACTAATATCCCATTATATATTTATACTCTTCGTAAGTTATATATCTTTTACTAACACCACTATATTCATAAGCGCCTTCTGGTAAATCAACTAAACTCTCTGACCATTTATCTTCATTTCCAACCCATGATTCATTCATCGTTCTAGAACCTATCTTATAAGACCATAAAACCTCTATATATTTTGTAGTCTTGTTTGTATTATCTGAATTTGTTCCAGTTGAAGTTCCGCCACTATTTCCAGAAGAATTTCCTGAACTATTACTTCCTCCAAAACTTGAATTACTACCACTTGATGAATTATTTGTATTTCCACTAGATGGTTTATTAGAACTATTACTACTATTTGAACTACTAGAACTTGATGAACCATTAGTAGTTGTATTTTGTTTTGGTTTTGTTGTTACAACTGTTTTTTTCTGCCCTGTAACTGGATCTGTTTGAACTTCACTAGTTATCTCTACATTTGAATCAGCTACAGATGCAACAACAATGACCTTAAATTCTTTTTCGGTTTTGTTTTTACTGGCATCTTCAATACTAACTTTTGCACTATACTCACCAGGTACATTTACATCAATCATAGCAGTATCAATCGTATAATCAGATAACTGTGCTAAATCAGTTGCCATCATTAATGATTTAAAATCATAAGTTGATAGATCAGTACCCTGGATTATTTCCACCCTTTCAGGAACTGTTAGTTCTGGAGCAACTGTATCTTTTACTTTAATCTTTACCGTTTTACTTTCTTTTTTATAAGTTAAAGTTATTTCATAGTTACCAGCTTTAGCATATCCTTTATCTTTTTCACTTGTCGAACCATCTTCATTAGTAATGATTTCAACTTCATTACTAATATTGGATTTAAGTTTTGTATTTTTTAAAATTTCTGTTTTTTTCTTACTGTCTACCTCATCAAAATTCAAATAATCTTTAGGATCAGTTGAAATCGCTTGACCATATTCAATAATTACTTCCTCTTTCTTTAATTTCAATGTTTCTTTTGGCTTAATTAATAAAAAAATCCCTATTGCCAATATTAAAATAATCAATATATAAACAATTACTTTAACTTCTTTAAACTTCATTATTTTCTTAAACATCATTTTTATTCCCCTCTTATATAAATTTTATTTAGAGAAAATAAAAATGTACCAGTCAGTGGTACATTTTTGCGACTACCGCACACTTAAATCTCTATATTTATGTTATCATTGTTTTTTATCCTTGTCAATTCTTCAAAATATCTATTAATCAAATCCTTATTTTTTTAATTTAAGAATTTTTTTAGATTTAAACAAATATATAACCATATTTTTACCAAAACAATAAAATATATGTATATTTTTTTTAAATCATCTATATTTTAATGAGACAAATTTGAGACAAATTTGAGATTTATGTGATAAAACTATATATTGCATAATATTTTTTAAAGCACTATAGGTAAATACATTAAAGTACCAATAATTCCTGTTCCAAAAATAATTAAAATCGCATTCATTTTATACCTTCTCAACAAAAATAACGCCCCCACAAATAAAACAAATTCTATAACTCTGAATTGATTTAAATGTATTGATGCCATATCTGAATTAAACAATCCTAATATTAAAATAGATAATCCGGCTGAAGCAACTAAAGCAACTACTGCAGGTCTCAAAGCCGATAATACTTTTTGAACACCGCTAAAATCGCGATATTTATAATAAAAATGTGCTAACAAAAGACAAATAAAAAATGATGGTATGATACATCCAAGTGTACATATAAGAGCACCAAGAGGTCCCGCTAAACGCGTTCCTACAAAAGTAGCTGAATTTATTGAAATTGGCCCAGGTGTCATTTCTGCAATAGTAATTAAATCTGTAAACTCTGCCATTGACATCAATGCCCGAACATTAACAATTTGATTTTGAATCAATGGTATAGCAGCATACCCGCCACCAACTGAAAATAGACCAACTTGGATAAAACTAATAAATAACTTTAACAATATCATTTAACATCATCCCCTCCAACATTCTTTTCTTTTTTTACTAATTCATAACATAAATCAATTATCCCGATCCCTAAACAAACAAGAATAATCAACATAGCACTAATATCTAATACAACTGCACAAAAAAATGAAATTATCATTAAAGATATATATATAAATCTTTTTGTTGCACAGACATTTTTAGCTAAATTTAAAACTACATCAAAAATTACTGCTGCAACTCCAGCTCTCATAACTTGCAATGCAATAGCAATGATAACATTTGATCTAAACTGTTTATAAAAAATCGCGATAATGGATATAATAACCATTGGTGGTATTATAGTCCCTAAAACTGCTGTTAATGACCCAATTATTCCTTTAATTCTATAACCTATAATTACCGAAGCATTAACCGGTATTGGTCCTGGTGAAGATTGAGCAATAGCTGTAACATCCAACATCTCATCTTCCTGCAACCAATTTAATTTCTCAACAAATTCTTTTTTCATCAGTGATACAATAACAAATCCTCCACCAAATGTACAAGCACTCAACATAAACATTGAACAAAATAGCTGCCACAAAGTTGAACGATCACTTTTATTATTCATTAGATTACCTCCTCTTTCCAAGAACATGCTATCACTAGTTATTAATAATTACAAATTATGATATATTATACTATATAACAAATATTTATATATAAGGAGAGATGCTATGTTAGATCATAAGATTGAAACTTTTTTAACTGTTGTAAAATATAAAAGTTATACTAAAACCGCTGAAATTTTACATATGACACAACCTGCTGTAACCCAACATATTCATAAACTAGAAATATATTATAATTGTAAACTGGTTGATAGCAGTCAACACACAATTAAAATTACAAGTGCTGGTAAAAGACTATATACATATTTAAGTTTACAGCAAGCTAACGAAAAACATTTTTTTCATCTTTTAAAAAATACTGTTAGACCTTTATGTATTGGAGCTTCTTTATCAATTGCCGATTATTACCTGCCGCAAGTTTTAATAAAAAATTTATTAATAGACAAAGATCGTATTCGTATTACAGTTGAAAACACAACAAATCTTTTAAAAAAATTACAAAATGGTGATATTGACTGTGCATTTGTTGAAGGAATATTTGATACAGCTTTCTTTGAAACAAAACTATATAAAAATGAATCATTTATTCCCATTGTTGCTTCTACACATCCACTTGCCAACAAAGAAGTTACCCTACAACAACTACAAGATTATCCCCTTATTTTAAGAGAACCAGATTCAGGAACAAGAGAAATTCTTGAAAAATGGTTATCGCAAAGAAACGTCAGTCCACAATCATTTCAAACAGTTATTGAGATTGGTAGTATTTTATTAATAAAAAAATTAATTTCACAATCTTCAGCCGTAACTTTTTTATATGAAGGAGTGGTAAAAAAAGAATTAAGCAATGGAAAATTAGCACATGTTAAAATAAAAGATTATCAGTTGCAACACCCACTTTATTTTATATATCGAAAAGGTGATCCAAAATATTATATTTATGAAAAAATATTTCAATCTCTTACTTAAATTTTCTTCAATAAAATCTATTTTTAGATCAAATCTATTCAATTGTCTTAATTATTATTGAAAAAATATTAATTTTTAAACATTTAATTACTATTTAAAACAATTCATTTTCATCTATTATTTTAATAAATAAACAAAAAGATAGGATTGATAATTATCAATCCTATTTCTGTATCCTCTTAAATTAAACTTTTACTTTAGTACGGTATTATTAAAGTCATCAAAATTAACTTTCTTTTCTTTTTAAATATACATAACCACCAGCAGTTAACATCATTAAACTAACAAATCCACTCATTATCATATCATCACCAGTCGCTACTGATGGTGTTTTCTCTGGTAACGAATCTACAGTTGTATCAACAACAGCTTTAATAGTTATATCTTTAGCCACCTCTTTAGTTACGTTATTGTAACTATATTCAGCTTTTATCGTTTGTCTTCCTAATTTATTTGTATCAATTCCTTCAATCACAGCATTTTTAGTAACATCACTTTGGAATTGTTTACCATCAGCAGTTGTAAAACTTGCTACAACTTTTGGTTCAACTTTAGCACCTTGAACATATTCTTCATTAATACTTAATTCAAGACTATCAAGATTTGATAATTGAATTGAATCTGATAATTCAATACTTGAATTCAAACAAAACTCGGTTGCTTGAGCAACTGCAGCAACTTGTTGAGCCAATGACTCTTGTCTACTAACAGGACAACTAGCATTATCTAAAATAGTAATTGCTTCACTATTAGTTTTATATGCTTCTAATTGGAAAACTGTTTCAAAAATTGCAACAGCTCTTTGAATATGAGAAGCTGATGAAATCATTGCAATTGATTTTACTTCTGGTCTTTCTTTTAATAATGCAAATGTATTAGTAGCATTACCAACAGTGGTTGGAGCTTTATTTTCAACAATGATACGATTTTCATCAACACCATGTTCAATTAACCAGGCCGCCATTTCTTCCCCCTCAGTTTTAGTTGGATCAGCAGGAGAAGTTCCACCACCTGTTACAGCAATATATGCATTAGGATATTTTTGAGCACTTGCCAATGTAACATTTAACCGATCAATCAATTCTGGCTGCATTTCACCTGTTTCCTGATTTAATTGAAATCCTAAAGTTACAATACATAAACTATTATCGTTTGGTAATCCATCAGGTAATACATCTTTGTTAATTGGCATTGTTGTATCAGCATATATCCAGCGTTCAATAATATTACTGTATGCCTGCCCCAAGTTTGGATTTAATTCTTTTAATTCTGATAAACATCTTTCGATATCAATATCAGCATTAATAGCAGAGGCTGACCATCCATTATCTGAATTAAAATCACCTTCTGTATATTTATAGTAGTATGTTAAAATTTGGCTTATCAAATCTTGTTCAGCAACTGTTGCAGTATTCGCTGCTGAAATATTTGACGTCACAGAAAACAACATAACAAATGAAATACAGACTGCTAAAACACTTTTCAATACTTTTTTCATTTTCCCAATCCTTTCTCATATAAATAATCATTACCGTACCATAATTTAAGTAAAATATTTAACTTATATAATTATTCTAATAAGCATCTTTATATTTGTCAATTCTTATCGTCTATATCAAAAGTTATACTTTTAATCTTTAATATTTATACTATACATAGATTCTATTATTTCTTATAAATTCCTAGTTATCTGACTAATCTTGAATTTAATCACTATAATAATACTTTCTTTTTTATAAAAATGCAAAAAAGCGATGAAATCAATCCCCATCGCTTCCGCATATACTTTTAATATCTAAATGGTGCGGGTGACAGGAATCTAGCTTTTCATTTTACTCCACCCATTATTTATATCCTCGTTCTCTAACTTGACTATATTATACCATTGTGTAGAACGATACACAACACTATTTTTAACTTTTTTCTTCTTTATTATACATTTTTACATGAAATTTATCAAATTGAATTTTAACTTACTTACTTTTAAAGACCAGCTGCTTAAATGAGTCTATGAATTCTTGCTCCTGCTGATTCGGATTTTCAATATTATCTAATTTTTCTAAAAAATCTACAACTATTGCACCTAGCCTAATATCTGCTTCATCATAGATATTTGATAATCTATTTATTTTCTTTATACCATTTTGTTGTGCATTAGGAAAAAGATGTGCATAACGATTTAATGTCTGATTCCTATCCCTATGCCCTAATCGCTCGCTAATCACCATAACATTCTCATTAATACTTATCCATAACGAAGCACTACTATGCCTAAAATCATGAATTCTAATCTGTTTTACCATTGCATCATTGCAATACTTGTTCTTTTTTTCTCGATCGTAGTATCAGCGAGCGGCTTATCTATACCAAATACATATTCATTCATGCTAAAGTCAAAATGCATTCTTCGATCTAAATAATAACTATAAAGCTCATCTTCCAATTCTTTATTCATCAGTATGTGCCTATTCATCTTATTTTTAGGCTTGTTTACAATATGCGTACCATCATCATTTATACGTTCTAATGACCGGGTTATTGCAATAACATGTCTATTAAAATCAATCTGCTTCCATATCAGTGCCTTTGCCTCGCTCTTTCGACAACCTGTATAATATAAGAATTTATAAAATCTTCTATACACTGGTTCGTCTACTGCTCTTATAAATTTCTTAAACTCATCATATGTCCAAAATAACATTTCTTCAGTTGGTGAATTATCAACCATCCTTTTTACATTATTAAGTGGATTATTTTCCATCAACTCCTCAGCAACAAAATATTCAATAATATTGTATAGAATAGATCTTATTTTATTTGTATTCTTAATTGTTTGTCCCCTGTCCAACATCCAGTTTTGCCAATCAATAATTACTTTTTTGTCAATGTTTTTAATCTCCAAATTTTCAAAAAAAGGTAATATATGTATGTCAATCTTTTGTCTATATGTCTTCAAAGTATAATTTCTAACTGTACCTTTTTTGCTATAGTAATATGGTTCTATCATTTCTTTGAATAATAAGTCTTTCATCATAAACTCCCCCATTAAGAATAATATCAATTAATCGATTTTGTTATCTTTGAATTTAAATAACTTTTACAAAAAAACTGCGAACAGCAGTTTCAGTATAAATTATCTTCCTATTTCAAAAACTTTTATTGTATAGCATAATCATGCTCATTTCCACCTCCTTTTTTGCATGAACATGTTAACATTTATCAAAAATCTAATCACATAATTTTTTTAAAGTATTATCTAATACAGGAATTATGTATAACCTCATTCATCTCAATTTTTCCTTCAAGCCATTTTATGGCCATTTTTCTATCTTTTATTGTTTCTATATTTGGTAAACCAGCATCGCCATATAAAAAGTCGTAACAAACATAAAGCTGTTCTTCCATGTCATAATACATAAAGCTATCTCCAAATTTTTCATTAATTTTTTTATAGTAATCTCTATCTTCCAATTTTGCTGAATCAAACCGATTAATATAATCTATAAATTCTTTACTTGATACTTCAAAATCTTTTGTTTTATCATAGTCATATTGATTTTTATCCATATTTTGAATATTTGACAATATTGCTTCTTTATACTCCTCTTTAGACATAGGTTCAACAGTTTGATCCATTTCATACAATAGCCCATCTAATTCTTCTAAACGATTGCACGCATCTAAAAAAGCACGCTTATATCTTTCTATATGGTTATATTTAAATTCTTCAGAATTTAGCAACTCCAATTCTTTGCTTTTCAGTGCTAACTCCTTTTCTTTCAATTCATTAGCCCTCAGAAGTTCCTTCGATATTTCTGTTAATGTGGTTTCCATAATTTCTGCAAACATAATGTCTTTAACCGTTTCAAACAACGCCATTCTTCCTACCTCCTCATATTATGAAAAACTGACTTGAAACCCTTCACCTGTTGGATTCACTGAAAATCCTTTTACTTTACCACTACTAAAAATCTCTTCAGCATAGGAATTCGCTTGATTATACACATCTATACTATTACCTGCAAAAAATTTATCAAATTGTGAAGGAATATTTTCTTGTCCTGACTTTGAATTATTTGAATCATTAGATTTATTAGTAGGAACATTATTTTCTGTATTACTATTTGTAGATTTTTCAGTAACTTTTAGCTTTTCATTTATATTGATACTCATCTCTGCCGAAACATGATTACCTGCTTTATCTTTTACACTATAAGTAACAACATGATTACCAGGCTTAGAAGTATCAATTTGATTATAATCAACTTTTTGTACAAGATTTCCATCTATATTGTCCTCTGCTTTTTCAATATAGTCTTTAAGATTAATATTTTGACCATACTCTAATGTTAAATTTGTTTTATTTAAAACTAAAACTGGTTCAATATCATCAATAACTTTCACAATTAACCTCTTTTTTATGGATTTTACTTCATTAGAAAGTTTATAAATAACCGTATATTCCCCAGGTGTTTCAAAATTTGTATTCTTTGGGAGCGTTAAATCATACCTTTTATCATACTCTTTTATATAATCACTAGGATTAAAAGATTTTGACATCCCTATTTCAACTTTATCCGCTTTTAAAGTCAGGTTAATATCTTCAAAGTACAATGATATATAATCCCTGTTAATATATACAACTGCCGTCAGTGAAAAAAGCACTAAAACAAAACCCACAATTAAAATTGTGAGTTTTGTTTTTTGTTTATTAATTTTAATTCTTTCATCCTCATAAACACCTTGCATTTCAAATAAATGTTCACGCAAAGATCTCATTGACTCAGCTGGTATATCAGGGTCAGATATTGAAGATGGATCTACATCATATTTTAAGCATAAATAAATTTCTTCCATCTGAAGATAATCTAAATTTGTATTAGCCAACCACTCAAGATTTAATCCTTCTTTTTCTGCCTTTCGTAAAACATTCATTTGTAACGGAGAAAAAGCAAGATGTTTCAAATCTTCTAACTTAGTCATCATTAAACCACTCCATCTTCTAAACCTGGTAATTTTTCTTTCTTTTCTTCTTGAGTGTCCCCATGACTATAGTTGCTATCAGGCTTATCCGTATTTTTTTCTTGCTTATCATCATCTACATGATTATTTGATGACAACTTATAGTTATTAATATTATTAACAAACTGTATAAAATCCAAATCCGATAAACTGTCAATGTGCGCCTTAATCTCATTCCATAAATCAAATTCGACAGGCTCTGGTCTCTGACAACGTGCAATAATCAGTCTAAATGCTTCATTCAATAGCTGATCATCAAACTCTTCAAATGAAATTATATTTTTCTTTTTACCATCTAACTTTTCCAACTCTTCCTTTAATAGATTATTATCTTTGTTTAGCTGCTCAATTTGTCTCTCTTTTTCTGATAGATTATTAACAATATTTTTGCTATTTGCAGTTGTTCCTATTCCAACATTTTTTCTATTTCTTTCTGGTATAGATGTAAAATCAAAATCCAATACCGCATTAATAATCATCGAATAATTGAAAATTGCTGTATCTTCAAGAATATTATTATTCCATACAGTATCACAAAAACTGCATCTTATATACTTGTCTTTAAATCTACATTCTAAAAAGTTAGAGCCATCAAAAACAGTCTTAAAAAAAGTCGCATTAAAAAGACATTTTTTAAAATTAGAATTCCAAAATTCAATTGATAAATCGTTAATATAATTATCAGTTTCTTTATCGTTTTCAAATACGCATTCGATAAACTCACATTTTACAAATTTATTATTTTTTAATTCCTCAATAACAATCGTTTCATGCTTATATATCTTATTTTCAATAGTTTCTACTTCAACCAGCACAACTTCATCTGATTTTAAAATTGTTTCTATACTGCTAACCTCTTTTTGTTCACTAGCCAATACTCCTTTGACAGTCGAATAATTAGGCTTGCTCTTATCTGTATCAATTTCTATGTCATAATAATTTGAAAGCGGAAATGTACTCTCATCCAACGTACTTTCTTCAACTCTGCTTCTAATAAATAAGCACCCAGAAAATATACTTCCAATAAAATTAGATCTTATAATCTCAAAGTCATCAAAATTACAATTAATAAATTTAATATTTGCTACATCACAATCTATAAATTTAACTCCCTTGAAAAAACAATTAATAAATACTGTCTCTTCACATTCAAATTTTCTGAAATTAATGTATTCAAAATAACTATTCTTGACCGCAAATCTTTTTCTATCTTTCCCTACAATTATGCGGTCAGCAAATGTTCTTGACTCACACTCAAAATCACTTGCATTAGTTTCTTTATCTTCACATAGATTTAATTGTTCCAGGTTTAGAGTCATATAATTATTATATCTTATATTATATTCTTCTCTAATTTTTTTAGCTTGTTCTTTTTCATCCCAGCTCATTTTTATTTACTCCTTAACTTCTTACTATTCTATCAAATTTATCTGCTTTACCATGTCTTTTTAGATATTCATATTCAATGTTAAATAATTCTACATCTGGCTTTTCAACTATAGGTAAATTCAAATAAAACTTACTCTTATCAAAAAACACGTATTTATCATACGGCAGTAACCTAGTGTAGTAAGGATTCTTATGTCTCTGTCTAAGAAACAAAATTTCTCCCATTTTAAAATCCTTAAGACGTTCCGGTGTAAAAATACGTTGATCTTCATATTTTCTCATATCCTTATTCCAAACACGTTCACTGCCTGCCTTTTTAGATATTTCTTCAACCGTGCTATCAGAACCAGATAGTAGATAAATTGTATTTGTAAAATTACCTTTAAGTGTTTCCGCCATTTTTCCATAATGTTTTTCCAGTTGTTCTAGTCCTTGAATAATTGCTGTTAGTCTAATACCACGTGATCTAGCAGCTGTCAACATTGCATCAACATCAGGTAATGCTGGCATATTACCAAATTCATCTAAAATCAAATTAATAGGTACTTTTAATCTTAGATTAATTTCATCCCTCGCAGTACGTACCAGCACTTCATATAGTTGTTTGATAAACAGTGTAACCAAAGGATAGTATGTTTTCTTTTCATCATGGACAATCAAGAAAATAGCAGTCTTTTCATTACCAATTTGACGAAAATCAAAGTCGCTATGACTTGTTATTCTTTGGATATCTTCATTAGCTGTCAAAATACTCAGCTTGTTGTTAAACTGAGATTCAAATCCAGTCGATGTATCTCCACTTGATCCTACATACCCCTCCAGATAATTTACACTGTAGTCAGTTATACTTCTTTCCGAATTAAGAAAAGCTTTCAGTATTGTTTTAGAATTTCTTATACCTGGTAGCTGTTTCTTTCCAATTTCAATAATTTTTTTGAATGAAGTCGCATTCATGTACTCCACCTTACCCTCTTCGCACATTAGAGCACCGCAACCAACAAGCATATCCCTAGCTGTTTCAGTCCAGATTGGATCTTTAGGGTTTTCCTCTAAACAAATTGTATTGCAGGCATCTCTTAATAAGTCCATTGCTTTTGAATGATTTGGCTTGGGTTTTCTTAATTTATTTTCAATTTCTTTTGTATCTAGCCCAAGCAATTCATACTCTAATATTCCATTTTTATTTTTAATTTTCCATTCTTCATATTTTTTTATATATATTTCATCTGCTTTTTTCCATTCATCAAATGCAAGTTTAAACGGATTCCAGCAGTTGCTGAATTCAGGATCAACAAAATTTATTACAACAGTCTTGAACCCTTTATCTTTAAATTTCTGCAAAGTATGTTTTGCGAGCTCTCCCTTAGGATCATTCACGACTACACTTTCTCCACACATAGCACACAACTCTAAATATTCATTTACAAAAGTCCATGTCTTTCCTGATCCAGTAGTACCTATAACTAAATTATGAACATCACCCGGATCAACATAAATACATTTCCTATTTCCTGTAATTGGAAATCCAGCACGTACATAACATTTCTTATCACCAATATTCCAACATTGAGCAGGAATCAATACCTTTTGTGTATTATTTAAAATAGGCATATCCTTTGTGGTGTTATTTATTTTATTGATAATTGGTGTCATTTTGATTTTTAATGCTTGTTTTGACATTCTATGTTCAACCAGTCCAGTTTTATTAAAATCAACTCTTAGTAAAGATTTCTTTACATCTCTTGTTTTATCAATTTTAGCGTATTTAAGCTGTTCATTTTTTGTAAGACGTCTTTTTTTGACATCATCTCTAAAAAATATTCCGTAAATAATTTCAAACCATACTAAAAACGCAAAAAAAGATAATAATAAAAAAAGCCTGTTACCATCCAAGAATAACAAACTATAATCAAAAATATATTTAAAATCAAAATCCTTTAATACAAATAACTTAATTAACTGCATACCTATAAAATCAACAACTACTTTGGTTAATACAAATGAAATAATGCTAACGACTATTTTTTTCATTAAACTCCCTCCCCTCTTGTTCATTAAGTGTTAAACCGCAAATTCTCTACAAAAAAAATAATACAAAAACTGCAAATAAAAAAAACAAACGGATTAAGAAAGATGCCGTTTCAAACTGCACTGCATCAACCTTAATCTGTTTTTTATTTGCAGAATAGTGTATGATATCTATCGATCAATATTATGAAAGGAAAAAGAAAAGAAACAGCCCGTTAAAGCTTCTCACCCTCTAACACTGTCCCTTTTCAATCGTCAGTTGATACTGATGATACAAATTATATGATACAGGATTTTATACTCAATATCAAGTCATTTGAGTTTCGTTATTTTGCATGTTTTTCAAGTGCCTTTTTAAAAATGATTAATATT
>NZ_JMLH01000075.1 GCF_000686665.1 Thomasclavelia saccharogumia DSM 17460
AAATATAACTAATTTAATTTGATAATATTTTATTCAAATTATTTTATGCCGAGAAAACTTATTTATAGTGGATATTCCTAAGTTATACTTTTTCATAAGCAAAATCAAGAAGATTTTGCTTGGTTTTAACGGTTCTTAGGAATTTGGCTCCACTGTAAATAAGGAAATTGGAATAAATTAATTTGATTGTTTGTGCCATTATATTTTGCTATTTTTTACTAATTAGCTCATATCTTTTACTTCTGTTATCCAATTTAATTTGCCAAAAATTTGTTAAAATAAAATGCTAATCAACAGATGTCCCGATACCATTTCATAACCGTTTCCATCCTGAGAAGGCCTAACTAGTGTAGGCACTAATATTCCATTTTCAGTGACACTATCAATGAGCTTTAACATCTGTTCATCTTGCCTTACTTTAAATGGGTGGTTTTTTAATTCCTGTATATCGCTTATAGGAAGTTCCATGATTTTTTCAAGTTTTGCTTCCTGACGCTGCTCTTCACTGGTAAACAATTCATCGAGTGAACTCGTGTTTATTTTTGGTAATGGCTTTTTCATGGATACGTTCCACCTCCTTCACTAATCTTCGATAGGCAAGAGTCGATTCAGCATGAGGAGCATAGCGTATTGGACTTTGCCCCGATAATGATGCTTCCGATGTTTTCACAGCCCTTGGAATTTCTGTATCAAAGACTTTGATATGTGATCCATAACTTTCTCTGACTTCTCTAGAAATATGCTTTGATAGATTTGTACGTGAATCTGTCATTGTAATCAAAATTCCATCAATCTTTAAATTGGGATTGATCTGTTTTCTTGCAGTAGCAATAATATGAAGTAAATCATTTAACCCATCGCTTGCATAAGGTTCTGCCTGAACAGGAATGATAATACTATCGGCAGCACTTAAACCATTGATTGTAAATAAATTCAATGCTGGATTACTGTCTATGAGAATATAATCATAATTCTTTTTAAAATTATCTAATGTTCTTTTAAAAATGGTTTCTCTACTCATGACATTGGATAACTGAATATCCACACCAGCTAAAGATATATTAGCTGGAATTAAATCTACATTTTCATCCGTATGAATAATATAATCATGCCAATCAACATTACTATTATTAAATGGAGTAGACCTAAAAATAGTATCTTCTCATTTAGGACATAGTGACATACAAACAACAGCTGATATTTATGTCGATGTATTGATGTCTCAAAAACAAAAGGTAGCACAACTAATAGAATTTAATCTCCTATAATTTTAGGAAATTAACAAATTATAATCATCTTTATTTTTAATAAAGATTAAAAATAAGCAGCTTTTTAAGCACCTTTATCTCAAGTAAAATTAAAAAACGTTGATTAAATCAACGTTTTTAGTCCAAGTTATTATTCACCGATAATTTTCATCATATCTTTTTGGAAAATTTCTGTTTTATTTGCTGCATCATCAGCATCTGTTCCCTTAATTGAGAAATAGAATTTACATTTAGGTTCCGTTCCACTAGGACGAGCAGCGATCCAAGAACCATCTTCTAAATAATATTTTAATACATTAGATTTAGGTAAATCAATTGTTGTTCCATCAGAACATGTACTATTTCCATAATCTTCAGCTTTAACAACTTTGACACCGCCAATTTCTGTAGGAGCATCTTTACGTAAATTATCCATGATTTCTTTAATTCTTGCAGCACCTGCAGCTCCTGCTTTAGCTAAAGCAATTTGACTCTCTTTAAATGTACCATGTTTAGCATATAATTCATTTAAAACATCAATTAAATCTTTACCTTGTTTTTTATAATAATTACCTGCCTCAGCAGCCATTACTACTGCTTGAACAGCATCTTTATCACGAACAAAATCTTTAACTACACAACCATAAGATTCTTCATATCCAAAAACAAATTCTTTTTCTTTTGTTTTTTCATATTTACGAATCTTATCGCCAATAAATTTAAATCCTGTTAAAGTTTTTTCTACTTCAACACCATATGATTTAGAAACTAATTCTCCTAAATCACTAGTAACAATTGTATTATACATTACCGCATTATCAGGTAATTTATTTTGTTTTTTAAGTTCACTTAAAATATATTCAAGATATACAGCAGCACTTTGGTTACCAGACATCAATACATATTCACCATCATGTTTAGCAACGACCCCTAAGCGGTCACCATCTGGGTCACAAATAACTACAACATCAGCATCTACTTCTTTTGCTTTTTTTATTGCAAGATCATATGAACAAGCTACTTCTGGATTTGGTGAAGCTGTGTTTGAAAAGTCAGGATCAGGTGCGCATTGCGCTAACACTGGCACAACATCGTATCCTAAACGTGTTAAACAAGTTCTAACTGGTAAATTTGAAGTCCCATGTTGTGGTGAAAATACAATCTTAAAATCATTCTTATCCATTCCTGGATTAATTTCAATTGCCATTACTTCTTTATAATATGCTTCATCAACTTCTTCACCGATCCATGTAATAAATGGATAAGCTTCTTCATCACTAACTACCTCAATTGCAAGTTCATCTTTAACTTCATTTACATAAGCAACAACTTGATCTCCCCATTCAGGAATCAATTGACATCCAGTATCATCATAAACTTTATATCCATTGTATTCTTTAGGATTGTGGCTTGCAGTAATCATTATACCACCAGCACATTTTAAATAGCGAACTGCAAAAGACAACTCTGGAGTTGGTCTCAAGCTTTCAAAAATATATGATTTGATTCCATAAGTAGCTAATACTTTAGCGCTTTCAATTGCAAATTTATATGACATATGACGATTATCATATCCAATTGCAACTCCTCTTTCTTTCCCCTCAGGTAAACCTAATACATATTTTGCAAAACCGACATTAGCTTTTCTAATAGTATAAATATTCATCCGATTAGTACCAGCACCTAAGATTCCCCGCATACCTGCTGTACCAAATTCTAGATTCATATAGAAAGCATCTTCTTTTTCCTTTCCACTCATACTAGCTAATTCTGCTTTTAATGATGGGTCTAAGTTTTCACAATCTGCCCATCTTTGATATTCATTATTATAATCCATGTTTTTCACCTCTTGTATTAATTATAACAAATCTCCTTAATTTTGACTACTTGTTTTGTTCATGAAATTACGATATTTTATCTTTCTTAAATGCAAATTTGCCTCTAATACTCAATTCCTTTTCTTGCCATTATTCCTTTATCATATGGATGCTTATGTTTTTTTATTTCACTTGAATAATCAAGAATCATTTTAAGCTTATGACTGGGTCTTCTTCCCGTTAAAATTATTTCATGGTCACCTTTTAAAGCAACCAAACGGTCATATACCATCCCCTCATTAATAAGCCCCAAAGTCAAAGCATCTAATAATTCATCTAAAATAATTCCATCACAATTTTCATCGATCATTAAAAATAAATTATTGACCTGCTCACTAACTTCTTTAATCATTTTTGAATCACTCATATCAATAAACATTTCCGGCATCTTTTTGGCTAATACCTTTATTCCACATTTTTTCAACATTATATTTTCACTACTATTACCATCTTTTAAAAACTGAATCACAATTACTTTCTTACCAGCACCGGCCATTCTTAGCGCCTGACCTATCGCTGCTGTCGTCTTTCCTTTTCCATCACCATAATAACATTGAATCATAATTACTCCTTAATCACATCACCAATTACGGCATCTAAATATTTTATTAATTCTTTAGCGTCAACAACCATTTGATAGCCACGTTTTCCAGCGCTTAAAGCTATTTTGTTACAATTATCAACTGAGCTGTCAAAATAAGTATTAAACTTCTTTTTCATCCCAACCGGTGAACAACCGCCTCTAATATACCCAGTAATTCCTAAAAGTTCCTTCATCGGAATCATTGCGACACTTTTATGCTTAGAAAGCCTAGCTAATTTTTTTAAATCTATTTCTTCAAGTACAGGAATGCAGCAAACCAAGTAGTCATCATTTCCCTTTAAAACCAAAGTTTTAAAAATATCTTTTGCTTCCATGTCTACTTGAGATACAATATGTTCACCACTTAAATGCTCGTCATCATACTCATATTCTTTTATTTCATATTTGATTTTAGCTTTATCTAACAATCTTAAAGCATTAGTTTTAACTGATTTTGACATATTTTCCTCCTACAAATAAAAAGAAGTCCTTAGACTTCTTATTCTGCTACTTTTTGTTCTTTAATAACTTTAGCAATAGAAACGATTACATCTTTTTCATCGTCACCTTCAGCAATGATTTCTACAGTTGCTTTAGTAGGAACACCTAAAGACATAACTCCCATAATAGATTTTAAGTTTACTTCTTTACCATTATAAACTAATTTAATATCACTTGTAAACTTACTAGCTTGGTTAACTAAGATAGTAGCTGGTCTAGCATGTAATCCAACTGGATCAGATACTACAAAAGATAATTTTTCTGCCATTTTTATGACTCCTCCTTAAAATTTCTATACACTAATTATACCACCTAAATTGCCTGTTTTAAAGTACTTTTTGAATAAAATTTAGCGCTTACAAATTATCACGATATATCAACAAAAATTCAATTTTTACGACATTATTTATACTCAAATTAAATATATTTTTTAACTGTAAGATAAACTCCACCGCTAACGATCATAACAACCATACTTGTCATAATTAAAGCATCATCTCCTGTTTCAACAGATGTCGGAACATCTCTATCATTTACAGGTGTTTTTACTGGCTCATTTTCTTTTTCTGTTTCTTCAGGCTGTAAATCTTCATCACCTAAATATTGATTACGAATATTAGTAAATAACGAACCATTTTCATAAACTCCTAATGCTAAACCAGCTTGTATAGTAGCATAGCTGTTACCATAATCCTCATCAGCTTTATATGCAAAAGATCCATCCTCTAACATAAATGTCATTAACATATCATAAGCACTTTTTAGCGTACCAGATTTTATGATGCTTTCATCATATTCCAATAGTCCCCAAACTACACAACCTTGGGTATTACTATTAGCAACACTCCATTCACCTGCTGGTACAAAAGCCCCATCTGCTTGTTGAATAGAAATAAAATATGTTAAAGCTTTATTAATTGAGCTTTGATATGTATCGCCACATAATGATAATGCACCAACAGCCCAACCTGTAATATCAGGACCACCCCAGGCACCATTATAACCCCAGCAGCCATCACTTAACTGCATACTTGCTAATTTTGCACCCAATTTACTAAGATCATAATCAGGATCTACGATTGATAAAGCATACATTGTATAAGCAGTACTAGACTCAGGATTTCCACTACCATAAAAAACATTACCTTCGTCATCTATTTTTGATTTTAAAATCTCAATCAAATTTACTGTTGAACCATTTGCTAATTTAAGGTTTGCAGGATCATTTTTCAATGCTGCTAAAGCCATGATATTTTTTGACAAATATCCACAATCCATATCTTCATAAGAAATTTCTTCACCATAGCTATTAACAGGTGCTGTAAAATCATAATCAACAACAAAACCATTTTCACTATCTTCAACATCTAAACCAAGTGCTTCAACAGTTAAAATAGCATCTAATCCACTCAGCTCCTTATTATTCAACCAATAATTTTGTGCTTTAATTAAAGCATCTGATTGTCCATTAACTGGTACAACAATGGCTGTCACAACAACTAATGATACAATTAAACTTAGAATTTTCTTCATTAAACTTTTCCCTCCGTTATTCCATATTTTATTTTTACTCTTTGTAAGATTTGAAACATTATCTTACTTAATAAAAACATAAAAATTATATTTGAAACAATATATACTAACATCACTGGTAGCGATGTCGTGATAATTGCCAAATACCTCGTTAAATTAAAACTATTCTCTATCGCTAAAACTGACCACAGATCCATGACCAATGAATAACCTATTCCACAAATAATACTATAACCATATAAAAAATATTTATTTTTATAAAGCTGTTTACCAAATATGCCAGCAATATATCCTATAATTCCCCATGCTAACATTTGAAATGGTGTCCATGGCCCAATTCCAAACACAAAATCAGATAACAGTGCCGATAATGAGCCGCACATAAACCCTGAAGCACGACCAAAAACCACACCACAAATTATCACCATCACTGTCACCGGCTTAAAACTAGGTGTAATCATAAAAATAATTCGTGATATCACAGTAAGAGCAATCATGATTGCAAGAACTACCACTTCTCTTGTTTTAGGTTTATCATGTTCATATTTAAAATAAAACGGTACGCATGATAACATAACAATCAAGATAATAACTAAATTATATCTTTCATCCTTAAATAAAAGCACTCCCAGCAAAGCTATTAGAACCATCAAAATCAAAACAACAGCATTCTTTGTTATTTTCATAAACCAAGATCCTCTAATAAAACGATTTCAGGATTATTTTCTCTAATAATCTTATTAATTGTTGTTGTATAAAATAAATTTTGGCTAAAGAATTCTCTCATTGTATCAACTGATTCCATCTGTCCATTAAAAATCATTGCGACACGATCACTTATCTTAGCAACAAATTCTAAATCATGACTAGCTACAACGATCGTCATATGTTTGCTTAAACCTCTAATCAAAGCTGCTAAATTTTCTTTGCTTAAAGCATCTATTCCTTTTGTTGGTTCATCTAATAACAATAACTGCGGTTTGGTTAAAAGCACTTTAGCTAAAGCTACTAACTGTTTTTGACCACCACTTAAATCAAATGGATGTTTTTCTTTTAAATCACTAATACCTAAGTTATTCAACTGGATATCTACACTTTTTTCACTTCCATCAACGACCAATAAATCATTTATTACTTTATCACTCAGAAATAAAGTTGTAGGATCTTGTGGCAAATAACCAATCTTATCAACATAACCAATTTTTGTTACTTTTCCTTGATACTTAACTAAACCAGCAATACAACGAAGAAATGATGATTTTCCACTGCCATTAGCACCTACTATCGAAAGAATTTCATTTTGTTTAATATCTAAATCAAGATTTTTTAAAACAATATTATCATGACCAAAATTTAAATCTCTTATTTCCATCAATATTCCTGTATCAACATCTTCAATCTCTTTAATATCAAAATCATCAAAATCAGCTAAAGCCTTTCTAGCATCTTTAACAGATAAACATAATTGTTCCGTTAAAGAAGATACTCTGACATAATCAGGCAATGATTCAACAAATATCTCTTTAGTTAGCATTTCCTCTACGGCTTTTTTTATTTCATTATCAATAACAATTTTTCCTTCATCCATTACAATCAAACGATTAGCAACATTTAACAATCCTTCCAACTGATGTTCAACAAAAATTATCGTTATGTTAAAATCATCATTGATCTGTTTTAATATTTTAATAAACTCATCTCGATTAACAGGATCTAATTGAGCAGTAGCTTCATCTAATAAAATAACTTTAGGATTCATCACCATCACACTAGCTAAATTAACTAGTTGTTTTTCTCCACCTGATAATGATTGTGTATCTCTATTAATAATATCCTGTAAATTAAAATAGTTAACAATTTCCCCTACTTTACGTTTCATTTGCTTTAGAGGAATAGCCATATTTTCTAAACCAAACGCAATTTCATGCCAAACTTTATCCATGACGATTTGATCATTAGGATTTTGAAAAACAAAGCCTATCTTTGTATCATCGTTTTCAATTTCTTCATCTAAAATAATCGTTCCACTCATTTCACCCTCAGGCTTTAATGACGGTTTAAGATGTTTTAATAATGTTGTTTTCCCACAACCGCTTTTACCAGAAATCACAACAAAATCCCCTTTATTTATACCAAAAGAAATATTTTGAATTACTTCTTTTCCCTCAGGATAAATAAAACTAAAGTTTTCAATCTTATACATCTTGCTTCCCTCCTAACCATATTGGTAAAATTGCTAATAATAAATATGCTAAAAAAAATATAATATCTATCAATTTAAACTGATAAACTTGAATATCGGGATAATAATAAAACTCACGATAATAGCCAATATAACCCCATAAACATATTACACTAAGACCAATAATGATCAATAACTTCAACAAATCATCTTTTTTAAAGGTATATAAATGGAAACTTGTTCTTTTAATCTTACCATAACCCCTTGCAATCATTGAATTCATCATATCTAATGAAGATTCAAAAGCATAAGTAACTAAAATTACTACTATGTCACGATAATAAATAAATTTATTTTTTTTTGGCATATGATAATTAGCTTCTTTTATTTTTTGATACTGATTCTTTAACTTATTAATAATATTAAAACTCATTGCAGCTACTAGACCTAACGTTGGTAAAATAGAACCAAATAAATAGACAATATGACTATCACTAATACACTTTTTCATTATTTTAAACCATAAAAGCATACTGCCTAATAACATTCCAAAAATCAATCCATAAACCAGTGCTTGACGTGTGATAATAATATAACTATTCTGATATATTATATCTTTGCCTTCCATCACAAAAAGAGGATTAGTAATCGTAATAATCATAACTAGAATTATAAAATATTTCATATCTTTAAAAAAACTATCCCGATTATAAAAATGATCTACTATAATCGTTGAAATCGTTAATAATGCAATTATATAATAATTACGCTGAATAATTGATAAAATAATAATCAATAAAAAATAAATGAACAATACTAAAGGATGACTTTCTTTAAAACTCTTTATGACCATATCAATTTCCTTTCTAATTTAAATCTCCCGGTTTGCAAGTAAATCGCCATTTGATCTTATCGCCTTCTTTTAAACGATACGAGTTTGCGCTCTTTCCAGGAAAACTACCATTTACACTATACATCCAGCCGCTTGTCTTACCACAAACTTTTTCTTCAATATTTCCAATTCCATAAACATAGATACCAAATGATGATTTTCGAGTTTTTAAATTTAATTTATAGTTTTGATCCACTGTTTTCAATACATCTAATACTGTGCTATCTTTTTTTATTTTTAAAGAAATCGTATCTAAAATTATACCATTTTGGGGAAGATATTCTTTATATCCAGGATTTAAATCGTCCAGATTATCAAGAATAGTTTTGCAATCAATTGCAATTGTGACATTGATCGTTTGTTCATCTGATTTAAAATCTTGTACTTCACCAGTATTTTTATTTTCACTACTAGATTGATTTCCACGATCAGTCGAAGAATTACTTTTATCACGATTAATTGAACTTTTACTTTTATTATTTGTTTTACCTGAATTTGTATCTTGACTATTTATTGTAGTAATATCTTCGGATTCGTTTTCAATCACTTCACTATTTTTATTTATCTCTCCAGTTTGTAAAGATACTCCATTACGTTTAACTTTTACTATATCTGTATCAATTATATTATTATCTACACCAGTTCCACATGCTGTATTAAATAAAACAAGAATAGTAACTGCAATTTTTAATATTTTCTTCACGATTTCCTCCTAAAAATTTATAAAAGCAAGTGCCTTTGCATAGCTGATATTTCTAAAAATCTTAACTACGCAAATAAGTTAGTATCATTATACATCAATCATTTCTAAAAGCAATAAAATGACAAGAATTTTATTACTTGTCATTTTCATTATTTTATAGCTCTTTTTTTCTTGCCACTACCATAAAACGATGTGTAGTAAGTTCAAAATAGCTTTTTTCTTTTATTTGTTTCAAAACCTGACCATAAAAATTCATAAATCGATCTTGAGTAACATCAACACGTGTAATTTGTTTCATAAAATGAATAAAAGATGTCAATGAATTAAAACGAACATATCCATGTTCTTCAACACCATCTACAATCTCTAAACCAATTTCACTAAGACTATTAGAACCAGATTCTAGATCCCAATGTCCATGTAACTTAAAAGGAAGAAAAACATTGATTAATTCTTGATAATTGTCACTGCCTAACTGATTTACTAAAATATAGCCACCTGGCTTAACTACGCGATATAAGTCATATTTATCAAAGTTTGTTAATTCATTTACTACAACATCTAATCGTTCATCTTTAAAAGGCAAATTACCTTCATCAGTTAACCTTGTGACTTTAACATTTCGCTTAGCAAGCCGTTCTTCTGCTTTTTCATATTGCGCCTCAACTGTATAAGTAATAGGTGGCAGTTTTTCAAATGATGAGACATATTCTCCACCATCTAAAGAAATAATAGCTAAATGTGTTTGATCATTTAAATATCTTGAAACAATTTCTGAACTTGAATAAACTGGCATGCTTTGCTGGATAAGTTCACTATCTGATAATGTCATTGCTTTATTGATTTCATCTTTGACATCAACAGCTTTATGAATATTTTTTCTAAAGCGAATCTTATTATAATAATATCCAACTACTTGGCTAATACCATCAAAAATAACTCCTACTGCCACAAAACCAATTAATTCAATCAGCCATTCGATTGAAAAAATATATTGTGTAGATACGATCATGTAACAAAAAATACACATGAAAATAATACTTCTTGTCCGCGCATATTTAAATGGCTCAGCCAATTTCAAGTACCAGTTCAACAAACCTCTCTTTTTAGCCAAATACCCTTCTAACTCACAAAAAATAAATTTTACCCCGACTAGCATTAAAGCTAGTAATACCAGCATATAAACATAATAATCCATTTCATTACCTCGTATAAATTTTTTCACCACTTAACGAATAATAACTATCGCCATCTTCTTTAACAAAATATCCATCATCAGCAAACTCCAAATTTCCTTCAACCGAAAAAATCACTTCTAATTCATCCATATCATAAACATAACTCGTTCCACTCTTATTAAAAATGCCATAGACTACTTTATCATATGTAAATATATAACCGTCATCCATAAAATTATCATCAATAACCTTTTTACCATCAGTATCAATTACTTCATATTTACTACCAGAAATAAATCCAGCATAATATTTTTCACCAATGTGGATAATCTTAGTATATTTTTTTGATATTTTTTTACCTGATTGATTTATTAAATAATATTTATCGTTTTCTTTAGAAACAACTGCTAAATTATTTTGATCAAAAATTTCAGCACTTGTAAAAACCGTCTCAATAGCTTCTTTACCATCAAATCCATAATACATATAACCTTTACCTCTTACATAAACAGGAAAAATTTTTTTAGTAATATACGAAGCCATTGGATCTAATTGAATATTATTTACTTCAGTTTCTTTTCCCTTATAAACAAATTTATGAGGTCCATAGATCATCTCGGTATTTTTTATAACATAATTATCTAAATCATTATAGTAACTGTTAATTGCTGTTGCTGTACCCTTTTTATCAAATAAATATGTTGTTAAGTTTTTTACACCTGTAATATTATCTGATTTGTCAAAATATAAATCATCAAGATCTATTTCAGCTTCAAAAATAATATCACCATCATTGTCACAAGCTAGAGCTTCATGAGTTTCTCGATCATAAAACAAATACCCTTTTTTATTACTGTGAGACATTAATTGGTATTTACCACCGCTTTTAATCTCAATAACATTTTTCAAATCACTTTGATCATATATTTTCAATGATTTTTCAAAACATACTGCAATATAATTGTCATTAATAATATTACTGCTTAAAATCTCATCCTTACTAGTTATCAAAACTTTACCAGTATCATGAAGAACTATATATTCATTACCATCATGAATTATAGGTAATCCAGATAAAACTATTTTTGTTTTATCACTGGCCTTATATAAACTTTCACCAGCACTATTTAAAATTGAGACACTATCGTTTTTATCATAAGCAACGATCATATTGGCAAGTGATTCTAATTTTTTATATTTACCAAACTTAACAATTTCTTCACCTTCATATGAAAGATATCCATATTCCTTATCTTTAATTACTATATATCCATAGTTACCTATTGATTCATATTTATCATAAATAAATTTAGTTTGCTTTTCACCATCTATATTAACAAGACCATAATGCCCTTTTTTATTTGCCACAAAAAGCGTTTGGCTACTATCATCACCTGAACAGGCAGTAAATAATAAAAGTGCCAAAACACCTGCTATAATTTTTTTCATTTTGTTCACTCCTTAAAACAAAGTAATTATAGCATGTTTCTTGTCGATTAACCACTAAGATTAAAAATAATAATCTTTAAAAATTATTAATTTTTTTAACAACAAAAAAACACCAGACAAAAAATAAAATTTCAGTACTGTTTGACAAAACAACTCTCTATCATTCCTAATTACTTCTACACTTTCATTTACAAAATAGTGAAATCAGCATTACAAATAAATAAACATCACAGCTATAAATATTTATTATCTAAAAAACCATTTTTCATAACCTCGTATTCTTTAGATAGTATTTGCTAAAACAAAAAACGGTATACATACCGTTCTTTGCTTTTGGATATATTCCGGATATTTATATTAAGACTACTCAACTGTTAATGGTTCGTCGTTATTAATTGATTCACCATCTTTTGTAGTCACAACGTAATACACTGAAGAAGTTTCTGGTGTATAGTACATATTCAACGTATCAATAGAAGATATTTTAACTCCTTTTGCTTTGACGTCCTCTTTTACCATTTTTTCAATTTCAGCTGTATTAACATTTTTACCTTTGCATTGTACTTCAAATATTGATTTCATTTCTAATTCAATCCCCCGTTTCTACAACATCTATAATATCATAAAACTTAAATTTATGCAAATTTTATTGTAATTATCATATATTTTTGAATTCAATCATTAAAACAAGAGTCTTTTTTTAGTATTTTCCTATTTTTTTTAGCAAAAATCAAAATATTTTATCAAATATTATTAGAACAATAAATTTAAATAGCCGCTATTAACGGCTATTTAACAAATATTAATCTCTTTTCTTTTTTAATACTACTGCACTACCTGCTAAAGCTAATAATCCAGTTAACATCATTGGAAGTGCAAATGTATTATCTCCTGTTTTTACTGCTGATGAATCACCAGAATTGATAGAACCAGTTTTTGATACATTATTTTCTACCAAATTATTCAAAGCATCATTCAATGCACTTTCTACCATTTCTACTTCTTCCTGGCTTGCTTCAGGGTCATCTAATACTGCCTTTGCTTTATCTAAAGCATCTTGCATTACATTCCATGTCTTAGCACCATAATTTGCAGCATTTAATCCATTTGCTTTATTAATTAAGTCTTGTAATAGATCCTTATTTGGAATCAATCTCATATCTAAGTATGCTCTTATTAATGCTTCATATGCACTATCGACT
>NZ_JMLH01000076.1 GCF_000686665.1 Thomasclavelia saccharogumia DSM 17460
CCCGAATAAAAAAAGAATCAGGATTAATAAAAGATGAGCTGGCATAGCTTATCTTTTATTAATGGAAAAATAGAGGTAGAAAATGGAAATAATGACAGATTATACAAATGTAAGATGGAAAGAAAACGGTAAATTAAAATTACTGATCATTGTCGGAACAAGACCTGAGATCATCAGACTGGCAGCAGTGATCAGTAAATGTCGCAAATACTTTGACTGTATTTTAGCACATACCGGACAAAACTATGATTATAATTTAAATGGCGTATTTTTTCATGATTTGAAATTAGCTGATCCTGAAGTATATATGAATGCTGTCGGTGATGATCTGGGAGCTACAGTTGGCAATATCATCAACTGTTCATATAAACTGATGAATCAGATCAAACCTGATGCTTTACTGATCTTAGGAGATACTAACAGCTGTTTAAGTGCCATCAGTGCCAAAAGACTGCATATCCCGATCTTTCATATGGAAGCAGGGAACAGATGTAAAGATGAATGTTTACCGGAAGAAACGAACAGACGGATCGTTGATATCATTTCCGATGTCAATCTAGCTTATAGTGAACATGCCAGAAAGTATCTGCATGAATGCGGTCTGCCAAAAGAAAGAGTATATGTGACGGGATCACCAATGGCCGAAGTATTAACTAACAATCTAAAGGAGATAGAAGCATCTGATATTCTGGACAGATTAAAATTAAAAGCTAAAGGTTATATCTTATTGAGTGCACATCGAGAAGAGAATATCGATACCGAAAAGAACTTCCTTTCATTATTCAATGCGGTCAATAAAATGGCTGAAAGATATGATATGCCGATATTATATTCATGTCATCCACGAAGCAAAAAAAGACTAGAAAAGAGCGGTTTCAAGTTAGATGGCAGAGTGATCCAGCATGAGCCGTTAGGATTCCATGATTACAATCACTTACAGATGAATGCTTATGCGGTGGTAAGTGATAGCGGGACATTACCGGAAGAGAGTTCATATTTTACAAGTATAGGAAGGTCATTTCCAGCGGTATGTATCAGAACAAGTACCGAAAGACCGGAGGCTTTAGATAAAGGATGTTTTGTTTTAGCAGGGATAGATGAAAGATCATTATTACAGGCCGTAGAGACGGCAGTACAAATGAACTTAGAAGGAGACTATGGAATACCGGTACCAGATTATATCGAAGAGAATGTAAGTACTAAAGTAGTAAAACTAATTCAGTCATATACAGGTGTAGTAAACAAGATGGTATGGCGGAAAGATTAATGTTAAATAAAAGATATTAAAATGAAAGTGGGAGAAAATATGGATAAAGAAAATAATGTATATAAGGATAGTAATTTAGAAATAAGAGATAATATTTTAAAATTTAATGATCATGTTATTCAGTTATCTAATATATCGAGTGTTTCTGTTTCTCCAATGGAGAAACAGAAAATACCAAATGAACTATATTTAGGTATTTTAGTAGGTTTGGTTTGTTTTGCGTTTATGCCACCAGTAGGTCTAATAATTGCTGGAGCAGCATTATTTATGATTTTTAGAATTATATCTAATAATAATTCTTTAGGATTTTATTTGAAAATAGAATTAAATTCAGGTGCAAATATGTATTTTAATGCTGATGATAAAAACTTTTTAATTAAAATTGTTGCTGTTATGGAGAATTGCTTTAATGATAAGAATTCTAGTGTTTTTATTGATATGAAGAATAGTAATATACAATATGGTGACAATAATACGGTGATGAAATAACATGGGATTTAAATTTAAGGGGAAGTTGGAAAATAGTAATATACAATATGGTAATAATAATATTTTTCAACAAGAAATAAATATTACTGAAAATATTAATTGGAATATTCTTGATCAAGAATATTCCAAGATAATAGGTATTGAAAAAAATCCTAAATTAAAAGAAGCAATTTAAAATAAATCTGTTTCATCTTTTAAAAATTTATTAAAAAAACATATACATAATTATAGTATTAATGTATTAAGTGATTTAACATCTACAGCTATTATTGAAATACTAAAAATGTTTATTTGAGATTTGTTAACCTAGTAAAAATTAACTAGGTCTTTTTTATTAGATAAATGTAAGCGTTTTAACAGGAGGGGCTTGTTTATATGGATGGCTTCATTAATAAAATAACTTTATATGATATAATTTCGACAACATTACCAGGATCAATCGTTGTCTTAAGTATAATATCTATCATTCCAAATGAATTTAGTTATCTTTATGAATATATAAATAATGCATGGTTTATCTTTGGATTATTTTGTATTGTAAGTTATTGCATGGGATGGACATTATCACAATTGACAAAATATATTTTTAAACTATTTTTTGAGAAAGAACATTGGAGCTATAGTATTCATCTTTTTAACTGCATTATTAGTTTAGTTGGATTATTATGCTTATTTTATAATTTTATGGGGATTAAGAGATTTATTAAATGTGCATTACTATATAGCTTATTCATATTTATTATATCATTGATCAACTATCATAGTTTTGAGAAAAGAGAAAATAATAAATTAAGTGAAAAAAGATTTTTAATAAAAAATTGTTATAAATATTTAGTTGAATTTTACGATGATTTTGATGAATTTTTTGAATTAGGAAATGCTGGTGAAGAAGAAATAGAAAAAACTATAAAGAAGATGTCAACGAGCTGTTTTATGCTAATTCAAACAGATTCTAAATATAATAGATTACATAATTATAATTCATCAAAGTCATTTTCTAAAAATTTATCAGGGGCTTTTCTTTTTTTAACAATAATCACATCATATCATTTTATTTTAAATAACAATATCAAATATGATTATTTATACATGATTTTAATAATTTTAACTTTTGTATCATTTATTGTGCTGTATTTACGTTATAAATCATTTGAAAATAAAATAAATATTTTAACAGCAGCATATTTTATAGATTTAATGAAAAATAAAAACAGTTAGGAGAGGGGAAAATGAAGATACAAAATAAAAATGTTCATCACGGTGCCAGATTTATTGATGCAAAATCTGTTTCACAGTTGATACCAGGAATAGATAATATCGGCAATAATATTTGTCAATTTAGGAGTGTAGCTTTTAATTATAATAAAAAATTAAAGTCAGATAAACGTTCTAATGAATTGAATAATTTAGCACCAGAAAGATTTAATAATACTTTATCTATTATTGGTCAAAGAGGTGATGGTAAAACTTCGACAATGATGACTTTTATAGAAGAAATAAAAAACGGCAGATACTTTAAAGATACTGAAAAAAGCAATAATAGATGCGATATTATTACTAGAATAATAGATCCTGATGAAATTAGTGAAAGTTCGGATTTTTTAGGGTGGGTCATGACATGCATTGGTGAATATCTAAATTCTTATTCAAAAAGTAATCAAAATGATGATAAATATTATCAGGATTGTATTCATTTACAAGGTATGCAACATATGACATCCAATCTTGATACTAAATTAAATGATATTTATAAATTGTATACCTCTGTAAAAAAAGAATATAGTGGTCTAATTTATTCTAAAAGTAATTCATTAAATGAATATAGTGATAAATTTAAGATATTGCTTACTAATGATTATCAATTTAGTCAAAAATTTCGGGATTTTATTACAGAACTAATTGATTTTAAAAGGGAAGAGAATCGTCGTTTAAATTATAGGGAAATTGAAGCTGAACCATTGATATATTTTTTCTTTGACGATGTTGATACATCTTCAAAATATTGTCCAGAAATATTAATTAATATATTAACATTTTTGTGTCATCCTAATATAGTGGTTTGTGTAAGTGGTGATTATGAAATTTTTGAAAAAAGTGTAACTAAATATTTATTAGATACTAGCATATATTTGGAAAAAGACTATCAAAAGGAATTGGCTTCTGCTCAAAGTAGAAGTGAATTCTTTTTAAAAAAAGCATTACCTTCTTCATATCGATATAGAATTGTAAATTATACAAATGAAATTTTGTTTAATATGAGTTATTGTTATAAAACAACCACTAATCCTGAAAAATTAGAACAATTTAATATTTTACAATTAATTAGTTATGTTTTTGGATTGGGATTTATAAACGATGAAAAAAATCAAGTGGGTGGTTATTTAAAATCTTTTATTATTCCTAATATTAATGACAAAGATTTCAGTTTGTCTAATAATATTACTAATATCAATGATTATTATTTTTGCAACAATGAAGTAAAAACTAACTATGTATATGCATATTTATCAGTTTTTGGTAAGAATGTTAGAAGTTTTGTAAATGTTTATAATTATCTTTATAGTGAGGCAATTAGTGTTTGTGAAAATCAAAATAGTTATAAAAAACAAACGATTAGTGAATATTGGAATACGGATAGATTTAGTGAATTTATTAATATTATTATTGAGTCAAAATTTACATATTTAAAACATCGTAGAGATATAAATAAGTTTTTATCAATTAAATATGATAAAATTGAAAATTCGAATAATATCGAAGATGCTGTGCGTAATTTAAGAATTGACTGTGAAGAATTAGAAATACTAGTTAAAAATATTCTTAATGAAGAAAAGAAGACTATCCTGAATGATAAACATGGCGAGATTAATTCTTTGATTGTGCTTGCATTTTTTATTAATGAGATTTTTTATTACATTCATCGTGATAATTATTATCTTAGATATAAACGTATTGCTTATAAACTTAAAAATATTTTATGTAAAGTATTGATTAATTCACAAAACCCAAACATCCAATTATTACCAACTACATTAGATTTACGAAGAACATTATGTATATATTATCGAATTATTTCAAGAATGGGAATCGAAACTCTTAATAAAATAGTATATCCAGATTTTAATAATATGGGAAATGTATCTAGAATAACTATAAAAAAATACTTCGTTCAATTATATTATGCGGTGATATTATTAGTCACTGCTAGTGAAAAGAAAACATATTTTTTAAAAGATACCAAGATTAATCTGTTAAATCGTGAAAACAGAGATGACCTAATAGATTATGTAAAAGTTAACAATTTTTATGATTTATATGAAAAAAGTACATATCAAGAATCAATTGATTTAAATGGAAATAAGAAAAAAAGGGAAGATTTTGAAAAAGTAATTATTCGGTGTTTAAAAAAAGTTTTTGATCTTCACCAGGATAGTAACTGGTTTAATGACAAAATTATTTATATTAAAAATATGTATCCTTCTATTGATTCGATGATGTCAAATATTGAAAATAAATATTTAAATGATTATTTAATAGATTTTGATGATATAATTAATATTAAAAAATCTATATATGAGTTAAAAGATAATGACGATTTTTTTTCTGCTCTAATAATGTTATTAAAGAAAGAAATAGACTATAGTTGTAATAGATGTGAGCTTTTATTAGGGAGTAGTGAAAAAGTGGCATTAATAAAGGATGAAGTTGATAATGAGAAATTAAAAACTCTTTTTTTATGGGGATTTACAGATAAGTGTAGTGATTCAGATGAAATGGATGATGAAGTTAATGAGTATTATCGAATATTAATGAAATTTAAACGTGAATTTGAAATAAAATTAAATTCTTATTTAAAGGTAATAAAAGATGGAAATAAAGCAATCATCAATTATAAATTAAAAGAACAAAAAAAGATAATTGATAGAAATATTAGGATATATTATTTATTGATTTTTATAATAGAATATGTGGTTTCTTATGATACAGTTGATGCAAAATTCTTTCTAAATTTAAAAAAGGAATTGACTAGTAATGAATAATGAAACTTATTTACGAATGTTGATTCTATTACTACCTTTTCTAGATTTTAATTTTTTTAATAAAACAAACTTTAATCGTAAAGAATTGGAAGAAAATATTTTATTATCAATAAAATATCATGGACAGTTTAATGATATTGATGAAATAAAAAATATTATTCAATATTATTATTATAAGGATGAATATAAAGTAGATGATTTAATTAAAATATTGGTTGATTTGTCTGATTCATTATTAACATATCATCATAATCATATTATGGTTGATATTTTTCATAAAAATGAGAAATTAAATGATATTTTATCACCTTTTCATAATAAAATTATTCCTTTCATTGAAATCAATAGGCTTATATCAGATAATTTATTAATAGTGATTTATAATTATGAAAATAATTATAGACTAGAATATATTTTGAGAAATGATCTAATAAAACCGATCTCAGTTGTTAATTTTCAATTAGAAACAATATTAAATAAGGGGATTGCTGAAACTCATACTCATCTTTTTGGTAGTACACCATATGAAGTACAATGGTCTTGGTTAATGGATAAATTAAATGATGAAAATTGTCTTGTTGTTAAAGATTTGATTAATAAAATTGATCAAAACAAGGGAATAAAATTCCATAAAAATTATTTGCAGATAAATGCCAATTTAGGAGTAATGCTATTATATACATCTATTATTAGAATACTGATGATAGAATTTATTGCTAGTTTAAAAGGTGAAATAAATACTTCTTTTGATCGATATTTAAAAACCATATATAGTATTAAAAAATTAGATAATGAAGAAAGAAATTATCTTAAAACAGCAGTCAAATGTTTTATAGAGAGTAGATTTAGCGAAGAAAATAATTTTGTTTTACATTTTAAAGTTCTTAATAAAATAATAAATAACAATCCTGGCTATTTTATGTTATGCTTGCGTAATGGACTATCTCTTGAAGATTTAAAGGCATTAGAAGAAAAACAAAACTCTAATTATAGCAAAGATTATAATTGTATAGAATTTTTATTTTTATATTTATGTTATGAAAGATATAAATATAATTCTAAAGATGAGATGTTTGCTAAAATATTTTTACAGTATATTAGATATAAAAATGTTTTACATTCAATAATAAATCAATCATCGGATATTAAAGGATTTTTTGAATTTCAAATGTATTTTAATAGTCAACATTCAATGATTGATAGTAATTCAGTAATGTTTACACCAATTTTTCAAACTTATGCGTATGATAAAGTTAAATATTTAGAAATTCGTATTGGTCATGTTCAACCTAATCAGGAAAATGAAGTAGTAGCTATTGATAAAGTCATCAATAATATGGAAAAAACATTTAAAAAATTTATAGATACTTATATAAATTTTTTAAAAAATTCATCGACAATGGTACACGCAGGGCTAATAATGCATTTCAATAAAAAAATAGATTATTCTAATAGTAATCTAGACGATTTAAAAGCAGATAATAAAAAATGCTGGTATGACTATGTCTTAACAAAAGATGAAAAATTATTACGGTATAAATTATATCGAGAAGAATGTTTTTTAAATTTAGCTGTATTTTATCATCTTCGTGGCAAATATAAAAATGCTGATAAATATCTTTTAGCAATTGATGCTGCTAGTAATGAATTAAATATGGAACCATGGGTTTTAGCTCCGGTTTTTAGAAGTGTAAAAGATCGCTATATTGATACATTGAAAGAAAAAATGGAGTATTATGGATTAGAATATAATCGGTCATTTCCCTTAAATATTACTTATCATGTAGGAGAAGTATTTAATAGTATTGTTAGTGGATTAAGACATGTCGATGAAGTAGTAGAGTTTTATGGATTTCAAAATGGAGAACGATTAGGACATGCAACTATTCTAGGAATAGATACTGATCAATACTCAAAAGTCAAAAAAATTATTTCGTTGCCAGTTATTGAGTTACTTGATAATTGGCTATGGTTATATCATATTAAGTCTGAAAAAAATCTTTTTAATGAAATATCACCAACATATATTGAAGAAAAAATATGGAAAATTGTTCATTATATTTATGAAGATAGTCAGCATCATATACCTGGTGAAATTAATATCCATAAATTGTATGATGCGTATAAATTGCAATTTGAAGAATATGATTTTGATCAAAAATTTTATGAGGAATGTAATTTTGGGCAAAAGAATTATCCATGTTATTTTGCAAAAGAAGAGAATGAATGGAGTTCACGGATGCTTTTTTATTCACGACATTGCATCTGTTATTTAAAAAGAATGAATAGTATTATTCAGGTTGAAATTGATGATGATATTAAAAGAATGATATACCATGAGGCTCAAGAATATATGTTAAAGAAAGTTGCTAGCAGGGGAATAGTAGTTGAAACAAATCCAATTTCAAATTATTTTATTGGAAATTTTAATTCGATATTTAATCATCCGATAATAAATATGAATGATACATATAAAGATAGTGAAGTTTCTAATCATATTATTTCTACAATTAATACAGATAATCCAGGAGTATTTTCAACTACGTTGAGTAATCAATTTGGCTATATTGAACAACTATTGTTAGATAGTGGTTATAGTAAAGAGCAGGTATTAAAGTGGATTGATCTAATTCGTGAAAATGGGATAAATTCCTCTTTTATTTATAATAAAGGTTATACAAAAGAACAAGTTCTAAATGAATTAAAAGATATTCAAAAACAATTATAGTTCATACACAAGAAATTACTAAATATTTATTATGAGGAAGTATAAAAAAAGAAGTAAAAAACACTTTTAATGAAGTATATAATAATGAAGGATAAAATATCGTATTGTAATGGTAGACCAATTTGGGATTATATGCTTGAAGAAGTGATAAAGATGATGATGGAAGTATTTTTAAGTGAAGAAAAAGCCAAAAAACAGGGATATGATATTCAAAAATATTATAGTATATTGGATAATTATTTTATTAGTAATGGTGTAAAAAAATTATCACAAGATATCTATAAAGGAACTGTTGATCATTTTAATGCTTTTATGGCTGCACAATGGGATTTACCTAAAACATCATGGTTTTTAAAAATTGTTGATAAGTGATATTATCGCTATTAAGGTGATACGATCGAATATTGAGAAGATGTATTAGAAATTTATTATCGTGTAAAAGCTAGAAATGCAAAATTTTTTAAAACCCAAAAAGGCTATCAACTTTGATTTAAATAATAATCTTCTAAAAAATACTATCCTTCTAAAAATTACAAGAAAGGTTGGAGAGATATTAAAAGATATTTAGAAAGCAATAATTTTATTCATCGTAAGTATTCAGGACATGTTTCCAAGTTCTTTTTTCACTTTAAAAATAAAAAAGAATTGAACTAATGTAGAGTAATTTAGTACAATAAAAGTATATTTCAAGTTATTTTAAGTAGTTGATAGAAATATTTAAAAAATTAAAAGATAAAATAAATTTTAGTGGGGAGATATTGTGAAAAATAAACCAAATTTTTTTATTGGATCTTCAAAAGAGGGACTATATATAGCAAATCAAATTGTAAATAAACTCCAAAATGTATATAGGGTGACGATCTGGAATAAAAATTTTTTCGAGCTTAATATTAGTACATATGATAATTTAATAAGAAGGGCTGTTTTATTTGATTTTGCAATAATAATATTATCAAATGACGATAATGCAATAATAAGGAAAAATAAGTATTGTGTTCCACGAGATAATACTATTTATGAATTAGGACTATTTACAGGTATTCTGGGTAAAAATCGTGTTTTTTTTGTTTGTGAACAAGGAATTAAATTACCATCAGATTTATTAGGAATTACTTGTATTATGTATGATAGTATTAATGATATATCTGATATTGTGATGCAAATTGATGAAATTGTAAAAAAAGAAATGCAAATTTCACGAATTCAATTATTGCCTTCAACGACCATTGCATACACTTATTATACAAATTTTATTGCTCCAATTTGTTCTTATTTAAATCGAAATCATAAAAAATTATTTATTATAGTACCAAATCAAATTACTAGTAATATAAAAGAGTTCGTAGAATATTTTATTATGCGTTATGATTTACAACAAGTTATAATTTCTGGTGAGAATCGTGATTATATAATATATAAATCTGACAATGATAATTTTATTGATATCCCAACTAGTCTTAACGCTTCTTATGCTATTGCTAAATTACATATGGAATCTAATTATATTGGGGATAGTGATGATTTTAAGGCAGTAATAGAACGTGAACTTGATAATTTTTGCACTACTTTAGAATTATTGATTTCGTCAAGTTATTTAAGTAAGTATATTTGTAAAATAATATCTGAAGATGAATTTGCAAATAATATAAGAGATATATGTTAAAATGAAGTAAATTTTTTTGGAAAGAAAATTAAATAATGTTAATAAAATAATATAAGGAGCGAAAAAAATGAGTAAAATTATTTTTATTGATGTCGATGGCACGCTAGTAGATTACGAAAATAATTTACCAGCTTCAGCTAAAAAAGCTATAAAAATGGCACGCAAAAAAGGGCATAGAATATACATTTGTACTGGAAGAAGTAAAGCAGAGATATACCCATATATTTGGGATATTGGTTTAGATGGAATGATTGGTGGTAATGGCAGTTATGTAGAAGATGATAATACAGTTATTATGCATCAATTAATTACTAAAGAACAATGTAGACATATTGTTGACTGGTTAAATGAAAGAAAACTAGAGTTTTATCTTGAAAGTAATAATGGTTTATTTGCAAGCAAAAATTTCGCAAAAGCTGGTTTGCCGGTTATTCAAGAATATAATAGACGTAAAGGGAAAAATGATATTATTTTAACTGTTAGTGATATTTTTCCAGAGATGATATTTGATGGTGAATTATATCGAGAAGATTTAAATAAAGTTAGTTTTATTTTGAATGATTACCAAGATTATCTTGATGCAATAAAAGAGTTTCCTGATTTAAAAGTCGGTACTTGGGGTGGGGCTGGTGAAATAGCATTATTTGGTGATTTGGGGGTAAAAAATATTACAAAAGCTCATGCTATTAATGTATTATTAAATTATTTGGGAGCTAGTATAAAAGATACTTTTGCATTTGGTGATGCTAAGATCGATATTCCAATGTTGGAATATTGTCATATTGGTGTAGCTATGAATAATGGTGGAGATGAAATTAAAGCTATGGCTGATTATATTACTGATGATGTTGATAAAGATGGACTATATAAAGCGTTTGTTCATTTTGGATTAATATAAGAATAAGAGGATATATATCAAGGATAAATCTAATTAGGTTTATCCTTTTCTTATTTTGTAAATTAATTAATTGGTAAAAAGATTATGATAAGATAAGAGCGGAGGTAGGATGATGAAACGTAAATTTTTCTTTTTTGATATTGATGGAACATTAGCAGTAGGTACGCCGGGTAAACAATATGTACCGGAGTCTACAAAATTAGCTATATCTAAGCTTAAAGAAGCAGGACATTTTGTTGCTATTGCAACGGGTCGTAGTTATGCGATGGCAGTAGAACATATGCGACAGTTAGGATTTGAAAATATGGTCAGTGATGGTGGTAATGGTATTACGATCAATAATCAATTAATTAAAATCAAACCGTTAGATTATGATAAATGTTTAGCACTAATAGATGAATGTATTGAAAAAAATTATATATGGGCTATTTCTCCCGATAATACGAAAAGAAGATTGGCTCCGGATAATCGTTTTTATGATTTTACTCACGATATATATATGGATACGGTTGTACAGGAAAACTTAAATCCCTTAGATTTTAAAGAAATATATAAAGTATACATAGCTTGTTATAGTCCCGAGGAAGAAAATTTAGAAACTTTAAAACAATTACCATGGTGTCGTTTTCATAAAGAATATCTCTTTGTTGAACCTGGTGATAAATCAGTAGGAATTAAAATGATGGTCGATCATTTTAAAGGTGATTATCACGATGTTGTTGTTTTTGGCGATGAGAAAAACGATTTAAGCATGTTTAAAGATGAATGGACAAGTATTGCTATGGGTAATGCAATTGATGCCTTAAAGCAAAAAGCCAGTTATGTTACTGATGATTGTGATAAAGATGGTATTTATAATGCCTGTAAACACTTTGGGTGGATCGATTAATGTCAGTCAGCCGTTTATTTGAGACAGTTTATTATTTAATTGAACATAAACAGACAACAGCTAAAGAATTAGCTGAGCATTTTGAAGTATCCATTCGTACCATCTATCGTGATCTAGATCGTTTGCTGGCGGCAGGTTTTCCGATCAATACATTTCCTGGGAGTAATGGTGGGATAGCCCTTGATGAAAAGTTTGTTATTGAAAAGAATTTTTTTGATTTTCAAGAGCAGGAACAGATCTTAGCAGCAATTCAAACAATCGAAAATTTACAAGGAAATAAGCAAAATATTTTAATTTCTAAACTATCATCTTTATTTGATACTCAGCGGCGGGATTGGATCGAAGTTGATTTTAATACCTGGCATCAGGATAACAAACTCAATGATAAATTTAATTTGTTAAAAGAAGCTATTTTTAGTAATCAGGTGGTAGAATTTAAATATATCGATTCTTATGGGAAAAAGTCAAAGCGGCAAGTTTTACCTAATAAGTTGTTTTTTAAAAGCAATACCTGGTATTTTCAGGGATATTGTTTGAATAAAGAAGATTATCGGATATTTAGATTAAGCCGAATCAATGATTTAATTTTAACGGATAAAGAAATTAATGATATTAGTAATGATCCTCCTAAGATTATCAATTATGATGATGATTCACCAGTAATCAAAGTTAAATTAAAATTTGATAAAAGTTTAGGAAGTGTTGTATATGATGAATTTAGTAATTCTTTGATTACATTAGATGATTTAGGTAATTATATTGTGGAAACAACTGTAGCTAATAATTTTTGGTTATTAAGCTTTATTCTTTCGTTTGGCAGTCAAATTGAAATAATCGAGCCAGTTGAAATAAAGGAAAAGTTATTAAAAGAAGTAGAATCGATCATGAAGAAATACCGATAATATAATTGTTTAATAAACCTGACAAATGATGTCAGGTTTATTTTGTTATAATAAATTATAAACTTAAACAAATTTTATAACCAAATAAAAAAAAGGATTCTAAATTATCCAACATTGGATAAAAATGTAATCCAGTAAAAAAATTTGAATTAAGTTTCATTGTACTAAAACGTATGTAATTCTTATGATGGCTTTTTTTTGCACAGATTACTTTTTTGATATAAAAATTTATATTATTTTAGTAATTACTGTTATTCTTGTGAGCATTTAATGGTAAAATAGGCATGGTGGCCCCCTCCCCAAAAGAAAGCAATATTCTGTTGAGTCATAATTTATGATGAGTTATTGGACAAGATTGAGTTT
>NZ_JMLH01000077.1 GCF_000686665.1 Thomasclavelia saccharogumia DSM 17460
GCTAGTGAAGCAAGTATCAGACTTGAAAAAGGTGAAACTAAAACTGTAACATTTAAAGCAACAGTAAATGAAGGTACGCCAGCAAGTGATGATAAAGGATATTTAAATACGGTAACCTCAGAAGGAACAGCTACATATACTGATCCAGAAAGCGGTAATGATGTAACGATTGATAAAAAAAAACAAAAAGATCTAGAACAAACAAGTACAGCTAATACACCAGTAATCGTTGTAAAAGATCCAACGATTACAAAGACAAGTGATCCAGAAAGTGGATCAACAGTAGCTAAAGGAGATAAGATCACATATACATTAACAGTAGAAAATCCATATGATGTTGAAAGAGAAATAGTAGTAACAGATAATCTACCTGGTCAAGTAAAAGCAGATGGAAAATATACGGTTAATGGAGTAGAACAAGATCAAACTTGGAATGGCAGCTACGAAGGAACGATCGAAGCTAATGGAAAATTAGTAATTGAGATTCCAGTAGAAGTAATAAAAGCATTTGATGAAACAAACGGTGAAGTCAATGTTATTAAAAACCAGGCAAGTTTAAAAGCCAAAGATGTTTTAACTGGAGAAGATGGTGATGATACACCAACAGAAGAAGTTACGCATTATATTACACCAAAAGTAAGTTATACAATGAATAAAGAACGTGTAACTAAACCAAAAGACGGTTTAAAAGGATTCTATGCTGGTACTGGTGAAGTTATTGATTATAAAGTGACTTTAGTAAATACTGGTGATATCACTTTAAATATTGATTTAGAAGATATCTTCGTTGATTCTGAGTATTTTGAATTTGTTGGTTCTAATCAAACTAATGTAACGATTGAACCTGGTGAAAGTAAAGAAGTAATATTCCAGGCTACGATCAATGCTAACACACCGGTAAATGCTGATTATGAAAATATTGTAACTTCAATTGCAAATGGAAGTTATGTTGATGCTGAAACTGGTGAAGTAGTATTGGTGGATGAAAACAATTGGCCTGATGGTGATACTAGTGCAAGATTAGAGGATAATGCTTTTACACCAGTAATTGCTCCTGAAGTAACTCCAGTTGATCCTGAAGAACCTGCTAAACCTGAAAAGCCAGGTGTTGATACTGGAGATAACTCATCAATTGCTTTATTTGGTTCTCTTGCAATTGTTTCTGGTTTAGGTTTAATATTAAAAAGAAAAAAAGAAGATTAATAGATGATCAAAGATAATTGATTGAAAAGGAACTGTAATTTTACAGTTCCTTTTTTATATATTTTGAAGAAAATTAAAGAAATTGATTTTAACTCCGTTTTTTCGGTTTTATGATGGGGGTAACTCAAAGCATGATTAAAAAAAATCCTTTATAATATAAGTAATATAAAGGAGGAACTAGAAATGAAATATGCTGTTGTAAATGGAAAACTTACTCATGTTAATAAGGTTGCTAAAGGGACTATTGCAAGAGAATTTGGATATACAAATTATTTGGTAGTTGCTTGTAAAGGGAAATATCGGTCATATTGGAAGTATGTAAATATTAAATAAAGATGATGCAAATGAGTTTATTTATAATGATTGTACGACTTTTGAAACATTTAGTTGAAAAATTATAGATACTAGGCTAAAATTAAAAGGCAATGATTAAAAGAAGGGTTAAAATGTTATGAAAGAAAGAGAAAAATTTTCGTCAAGATTAGGATTTATCCTGATCTCTGCAGGTTGTGCAATTGGACTTGGAAATGTATGGCGTTTTCCATATGTTGTAGGTCAATATGGGGGAGCTTTATTTGTTTTGATTTATTTGTTTTTTTTAATTGTTTTAGGAGCTCCTATTATGACAATGGAGTTTGCAGTTGGTAGAGCAAGTCAAAAGAGTGCTGCACTAGCTTTTCAAACAATTCAACCAAAAGGGAAAGTTTGGAATTGGATAGGGAAATTCCAGATGTTAGGGAATTATGTTTTAATGATGTTTTACACAACTGTTGGTGGCTGGATGTTATCATATTTTGTAAAAATGATCAAAGGGGATTTTGTAGGAGCCATGCCTCAGCAAGTTGAAAATATTTTTAATAGTTCTTTACAAGATCCATTATTACAAGTTTTTTGGATGGTAGTAGTTATTGCAATAGGTTTTGGTATTTGTTCACTAGGCCTGCAAAATGGTGTTGAAAAAATTACTAAAATTATGATGAGTTCATTATTAATAATAATTTTAATTTTAGTTATTAGAGCAATTACTCTGCCTGGAGGTAGTGAGGGATTAGCATTTTATTTGATTCCAAATTTTGAAGCAATTGAACAGTATGGATTATTAGAAATAATATTTGCAGCAATGGGACAAGCTTTTTTTACACTTAGTTTAGGAATTGGTGCAATTGCGATATTTGGTAGTTATATTGATAAAAGTCGTCGTTTGTTTGGTGAAACGATAAGTGTATGTACTTTAGACACTTTAGTGGCTTTATTATCGGGGTTGATAATTTTTCCAGCTTGTTTTGCTTTTGGAGTTAATCCGGGAAGCGGACCAGGTTTAGTGTTTATAACGTTACCAAGTATTTTTAATGAAATGTGGTTAGGTCAGGTTTGGGGCACGTTATTTTTTGTTTTTATGAGTTTTGCGGCTCTATCGACAATTATTGCGGTATTTGAAAATATTATTTCATTTGGAATGGATTTATTTAATTGGAGTCGTAGAAAAGCTGTGATTATTAATTTGATTTTAATTTTAGTTTTATCTTTGCCTTGTGCTTTAGGATTTAATGTTTTAAGTGATTTTGCTCCTTTTGGAGCTGGTACTACAGTTCAGGATTTAGAGGATTTTTTAGTTACGTATAATTTTTTACCGTTAGGGTCACTAGCGTATTTGATTTTTTGTACTTATAGATATGGCTGGGGATTTGATAACTTTATTAAAGAGGCTAATACGGGAAGAGGAATCAAGTTTCCTAAATGGACAAAAGCTTATTTGAAATATGTTTTACCATGTGTGATTATTTTTATTTTTATTCAAGGTTATTATACGTTCTTTATTAAGTGATAATATTTTTTAATCAAGATTAAATAATGCCAGAAGCAAAATTATTTTGCTTCTGGCATTATTATAGTTAATATAAAAGAATAGTAATGGATCAATTAATAAATAGTAAAAAGCTAATAATAGCCAATAGACAAGCAATGATATCTAACCATAATCCCAATTTTAGGGCATAGCGATTATTTTGTAATTTAATACTGCCAAAATATAATGTAACAACATAAAAAGTTGTATCACTGCCTGTTTGAATGATTGAGGCAAGAATACTATAAGGATGATCAACACCATATTTTAAAAATACATTATTTAAGACACTGAGTGATCCATTTGATGAAAATGGTCTAATGATCATCATCATAAAAATATCTATGGGAATATTTATAGTTTTAAAAATACTTTTAAAAACGATTTCTAAGATATTAATAATGCCACAGTTTTGAAAACAAGTCACCCATAGGATAAATGCCATCATAGTTGGAAATAAAGTAATTAATAATTTACTACCCTCTTTTACACCCTCGATAAATTCATTAAAAATATCAACTTTTTTAAAACAAGCTTCTATTAAAGCAATTAAAATTATAATTAAAATAATACTATCCATAATGTTCAATCACCTTACTAGCAATGATTCCTACAACTGTAATAATAAAACCAATTATAAGACTATAACTAAAAAAACCTAAAATATCATGACTGCCGTAACTTTGTCTTAAGGTCATCATCGTAGTGGGAATTATTGATAATCCTGTTGTATTGATGATTACTAACAGCATCATTTCTTTACAAGGAACCTTAGGATCAGTTTGATATTTAGTTAAAGATTTCATTGCTTTAAGACCGCTAATTGATGCTAAAGAACCAACCCCTAATAAATTAGCAATAAAATTAGTAGATAAATATAGATATATTTGTTGATCTTCAACAGCTTTACCATAAACTAATTTTAAGATAGGTTTTAAGATAAATGATAATTGCTTTATTAAACCAGAAGCTTTGATAATATTTAAAAAACCATTCCATAAACATGCGGATAAAACTAGAATCTTAATTAATTCAAAAACTTGATTTGGAGATTCTAATATTGCTTTAAACATATCATTTTGATGATTAGTTGCAAAGGCTGTTAAAACAAAGAAAACTAAGCCAAATTTAAAGACTTTAGCCATAAAATAAATCCTTTAAAATCATTTTAAAACCAAGAAAAAAGTTATATGGAACTACTTTTTGTTTACTAACAGGCTGATTATTTAATGAAACAACTATTTGATCATCAACAAATGAAACATCTACTTTATCTGTAGGTTTTTTATTCACACATATATCAAAATCTAAATAATACTGCTGCTGTTTAAATTCCACGATTCCCTTAGAAAAGACTTTAGTTTCTTTCAATAATTCATAACATTCCTCATATTTATTTTGATGAAACTCAAAATCATTACCACAATTAAAAGTCACAATAATTAAATCTAGATCATCTTTACGTGCCATCGTAATCAAAGTACGTTTAGCTTTTTTAGTAAAACCAGTTTTTCCTCCAATACAATACTTATAATTAGTTAATAACTTATTTTTATTATGCCAGGTTCCATTACCATCTTCTCTTGTATATTCCTTAGTACCAACGATTTCATTAAATATAGGATTTTGATGACAGTAAGCCATTAATTTGGCCATATCATAAACAGTAGATTGATTACCATTATCTTCTTCATCCAGACCAGTAGGATTAGAAAAAGTTGTGCTATGAAGCTCTAATTCTTTAGCTTTATCGTTCATCATATCAACAAACTTAGGAATATCTTTAGCTACTGCTTTTGCAATCATAACAGCAGCATCATTTCCGCTTCTCAACATCAATCCATATAGAAGATCACGTAAACTAATTTTATCGCCTATATGTATATAGATTCCACTTCCCCAAGCTTTGTTGATAGTATCATCAACGGTTATAATAGTATCAAGTTTCATATTTTCAATAGCAATTATACATGTCATGATTTTAGATATCGAAGCTACACTTTGAATATATTCTTCATTGCTGCCTTCAATTACAATTTGATTACTTGCTTCCATAACTATATAACTTTTGCCTTGAAAAGGAACGGTTTTAACACTATCTAGCGGTAAAAAAGTTAAAGAAATAATTAGGCCAATCATTTTTATATAATGCATTTTAATCACCCCTATAAACCTATGCATAAATTATTAGGTTTAGAAGAAAATTTAAATATAAAAATATATTTGTTTTATATTTCTTGATTTCATTACAAGTATCGAATTTGTTTATTTCAGCAATATTAAAACAGCTTCATCAATAGAAAACTTTTATATAATGGGTGATATTTTAATTCCAGTTTCATTTTACAATATGGATATTTTTCTTAGAAAAAAGTAATTGCTTTTATATATAAAGAGGTGTAAAATGAAATCAATAGATAATGTTTCTATCATCCAAAATTTAATAAAGTCTTTGTGGCAGGGTGAAAGTCCCTACCGATGGTTATAGTCCATGACCCATATCATTGATATGGCTGAGTTAGTGAAATTCTAACACCGACGGTTAAAGTCCGGATGAGAAAAGACATTTTCTAGAATTCTACCTGAAGACTTTTATTGTTTTCAGGTTTTTATTTTAGGAGGAAGAAAATGAAAAATGAAAAAACAAAAAAGTTAGTATTGATTGCAGTTCTTGGGGCTTTATCAGCAGTTTTAATGGTGTTTAGGTTTCCATTACCGTTTATGCCCCCTTTTTTAAGCTTTGATTTTGCTGGTATTCCAGAATTGATTGGAGCATTTGCATTGGGACCTGTAGCAGCAGTTTTGATTGTTATCGTTAGAATTTTATTACAGCTTGTTTTATCAGGTACTAATTCAATGTTTACTGGGGAATTGCAGGGGTTGATGCTAAGTATTGCTCTTGTTTTGCCGGCAGCTGTAATTTATAAACATAATAAAACAAAACAAGGGGCATTAAAAGGAATGCTAGTAGGATCATTAACAAATATCGTAGTTGCAGTTTTTACTAATCTTGTAATTATTATTCCTTTTTATGTGGCATTATATGGTATGAATATGGATATGATCATTGATATGTGTAAAGCAGTTAATCCGTATGTCGATAGTACATTTAAATTAGTTGTTTTAGGAATCATCCCTTTTAATCTTATTAAAAATGTGGTTGTGTGTTTTATTACATTTATAATTTATAAAAAAATTAGTCCAATTATTAAAAAATATGCGAGATAAGGAGAAAAAAGATGGAATTTAATGAAGGAAAAGCATTGTTGTTTAAAAAACTTGGAGATTGGAAGATCATGGCACTTGCTTCTAGTGTAAATGATTATGTAATGGTTAGAAATGTAAGTTGTTTATTTTATGATGATAAGATTTATTTTAAAACAGATAAGAATTTTAGAAAAACTCAGCAGTTATTTAAAAACCCTCAAGTAGCCTTATGTACGGGTGGTGTTCAAGTAGAAGGACTAGCTAAAAATCTAGGTTTAGTTGTTGAAGAACCAGGGCGTAAATTTGAAAAATTATATAAAAAATATTTATGGCAAAGCTATAATTCTTATAGCCATGAAGATAGTGAAATATTGATTGAAGTAACACCCAAATTTGTTGAAATCTGGGATGAAGATGAAAATCGATATGCTTTTCAAACATTTATTGATTTTGATAAACAAACAGTAGAAATAAAAAAATATGATTAAAAAAATACGCAATCTAATTGATTGCGCATTTTTGATATCATTTGTATTTTTCAATTAATAGATCTAAATATTCTTTATATTTAGAATCATTAGCGTTTAATTTATCAGAAGTACTAGTATATTTTTTAACTGCCATCGTTGCACGATTGATTGGAAGAAGAGTTCCAGCTCCAGCGACACATCCCCCAGGACAAGCCATACCTTCAAGAAGGTAACCATCGTATTTTCCTTTTTTAGCAAGATTCAACATTTTTTTACAGTTCTCTAAACCTTCTGCAGATTCTACTAATACCTCGCGTTCAGGGTCTTTAGCCTTAATACAGTTAACAACAGCTTTAGCTACACCACCGCTTACAGCAAAACCGCGACCATCACTGCTTGCCTGGGTAAACGGATCATCTTCGTTAGGCTGTAAAGATGCAAAATCAATTCCTTTAGCTTCAAACATTGCACCTATTTCTTCAAAAGTCAAAACAAAATCAACTTCACTGCGAACTGATTTTCTAGAAGCTTCCAACTTTTTAGCAGCACAAGGACCAATAAAAACAACTCTGCTGTTAGGATGTTTTTCCTTGATTAATCGCGCTGTCAATACCATTGGGGTAAGAGCCATCGAAATATACGATTTAAATTCTGGAAATTCTTTCTTGGCCATCATTGACCATGATGGACAGCAGGAAGTAGCCATAAAAGGCTGTTTATCTGGTACTTTTTCTAAGAAATCCTTAGCTTCATCGATAGTACATAGATCAGCACCGATGGCAACTTCGACAACATCTTTAAAGCCAAGTTCCTGCATTGCTTTTTTTAGGATCTCTGGGGTTACTTTAGCCCCGAATTGTCCGATAAAGGCTGGGGCAACGGCAGCGATGATTTCATCACCTTCTTTTATTGCCTGAATCAGTTGAAAGATTTGGCTTTTATCAGCAATTGCACCAAATGGACAACTAACTAGGCACATCCCGCAAGAAACACACTTATCATAATTGATCTGGGCGTTACCATATTCATCAGATTCAATTGCATTCATCCCGCAAGCTTTGGCACAAGGACGTTCTTTTTTTAAAATAGCATCATAAGGACAAGCATTCTTGCACAAACCGCATTTGATACATTTGTCTTGATCAATATAAGCTTTTCCTTCTTTAAAGCTAATTGCTTTTTTAGGACAAATTTCCATACAGGGATGAGCTAAACAAGCTTGACAGCCATTACTTACTTCAAATTTTTTTTCAGCACATTTATTACAGGCAAATTTAATGATGTTAATAAGTGGTGGTTCATAATATTTGTCAGCAATAATGCTATCTTCAATACCTTTAGAAATCGGAGCTGGTTTATCGATTGGACGCAATGATAAACCCATTGTTAGACGGAGACGTTCACCAACGATTGCCCGCTCTAAAAAAATACTGTCACGATAAGTTGCAATTTCGCCAGGAATTATCTTATAGGGCAGATCTTCAATCCGACTATAATCATTACCTTCATAAGCTAGTTTTGCAACTTCGACGAAAACTTTTCGTCGAATCTTAGTTAATGATGAATAAATTCCTCTCATAATATTTCCTCCAAGTCTTTTATAACTATATTTTATCGTAAAAAAAATTTTTATTAAAGAGATATCCGATTATTTAATAAATATTAAAATTTAGTTTTGATATTATTGCTTTTAATTTTCATTTCAGTATAATGTATACGAAGTAGGTGAGAAACATGGAAAGATTGCAAAAAGTAATTGCTGCCAGCGGTTATACGTCGCGAAGAAAAGCTGAAGATTTAATTGTTCAAGGTAAAGTTAAAGTAAATGGCCAAATAGTTAATGAGTTAGGAACTAAAGTAAAAAAAGGTGATATTATCACTGTTGATGGCAAACCAATAGTAGGGGAAAATAAAGTATATTATGTATTTTATAAACCTAAAGGATGTGTTTGTACTTTAGATGATGAGTTCGATCGACCAATTATTACAGATTATTTTACAGATGTTAAAGAAAGAATATATCCAGTAGGACGATTAGATTTTGATACTACTGGTTTGATTATCATGTCTAATGATGGAGAGTTTGCAAATATGATCATGCATCCACGCTCACATTTAGAAAAAATCTATGAAGTTTCTATTAAAGGATTGATTACCGGTTCAACACTAAATAAGTTAGAAAAAGGAGTTTATTTAGAGGGAGTAAAAACATTGCCTTGTAAAATCAAAGTTGTAGGTAAAGATATTGAACATAAGACGACAATGTTAAAAATAAAGCTGGTAGAAGGTAAAAATCGTCAAGTAAAGAAAATGTTTGAAAGTGTCGGGCATCCAGTTAAAAGATTGCATCGTGTTAGTATCGGTTGTGTGAATTTAAAAGGATTGACACCAGGGAAATATCGAATTTTAAAACCTCAGGAAGTTAAAGATTTAAAAAAATTAGTTAATACAGTTAAGTAGCAGGACATGTCTTTATTTGACAATAATTTTAGTTTTATTAGTGCATACTGTATGATGGGTGATGAAAATGAGAATACAGATAGTTGAACCACAAAATACGAATGAATGTGGTATATGCAAAGCACAAGGAGATTGGATCAAGAAGATAAATGTTCGTAATATTCCAGGTATATATTGCTTAAAATGTAATACTTTAACGATGTTTGATAAAATGCCTTCAAAATATGTTTATCGAGCATTTAAAAAAGAGACTGATAATATTAGAATGGAGTATTTAGCTAAGCAAAATGATAAAGTTAAATAAACAAATTTGTTGACTTTAGTCAATAAATGAGTAGAATTAAAAGAGTAAATAAGATGCGATGATTTAGGATATGTCTAGATAGTGCTTTGATTTAGAGAAAAGACGGTTGGTGCAAGTCTTGATGAGGCTATTTAGGTACTCCCTGATATGCAACACTCGAAAGAGAATGTCGGTAGCGCGTTATAGCTTTGAGGTTATTTAATAACAAATTAAGGTGGTACCACGATACTCTCGTCCTTTGGATGAGAGTTTTTTATTTAAAAGGAGGCTGGCATGGCTAAATTAGTTTATCCTAGTATCGAACATCGTGAAATGATCTTAGCTTATGTAAATGAAACTCTTGCTTATGGCGAAGAATATATCAATGGTGTTGGTGGAAATCAAAATTTTAATGAATATGAAGATTGGCTTAAAAGAGAAAAACAAAATCATTTAGGAATTAATTTAAAAGATGGTTTTGTACCGGATACGGTCTATTTTTATATTGAAGGTGATAAAATAATTGGGATAATCAATATTCGGCACTGTTTAAATGAATTTTTATTAAAAAGAGGTGGTCACATTGGTTATAGTGTTGCCCCGAGTCAAAGAAAAAAAGGTTATGCTACAGCAATGTTGAAAGAGGCAATCGGAATCTGTAAAAAATGGGATATTTATCCAATTTTAATTACATGTAATAAAGAAAATATGGCTTCTAGAAAAACGATTGAAAAATGTGGCGGTAAATTAGAAAATGAATATTATGATAAAGAAAGTAAAGAAACATATTTACGTTTCTGGATAGGAGAAGAAAAATGATTGATTTTAAAGAAAATGCAAAATTAAGTGTTTTAAATCATTCTTGTGCTCATGTAATGGCTCAAGCAATTAAACATTTATATCCTCAAGCTAAGTTTTGGGTAGGACCAGTAGTTAGTGAAGGATTTTATTATGATGTTGATTTAGGTGATGATGTTATTAAAGATGAGGATATCGCTAAAATCGAAAAAGAAATGAAAAAAATTTGTAAAGATGGTAAACGTATCGTACGTGAAGAAATTACTAAAGAACAAGCTTTAGAAATGTTTAAAAATGATGAATATAAGATTGATTTAATCAATAATTTTGAAGATGGTACTAACATTAGTTGTTATCGTCAAGGGGACTTTGTTGATTTATGTCGCGGACCTCATGTGGAAACAGTTAAAGCTTGTAAGAATTTTAAGTTAATTAAACATTCGGGAGCTTATTGGAAAGGGGATAAAGAAAATAAAGTTCTCCAAAGAATCTATGGTGTCTGTTTTGAAACACCGGATGCTTTACAAGAACATCTTAATCTATTAGAAGAAGCAAAACGTCGTGATCATAAAAGATTAGGTAAAGAACTAGGATTATTTATGATGAGTGAATATGCTCCAGGAATGCCATTTTTCTTACCTAAAGGGATGATTTTACGAAACACTTTGGAACAATACTGGTATGAAGAACATACAAAAGAAGGTTATGAATTTATTAAGACACCAATTATGATGTCACAAGAATTATGGGAAACTAGTGGTCATTGGGCAAATTATAAAGAAAATATGTATACAAGTATGGTTGATGATCGTGAGTTTGCCATTAAACCAATGAATTGTCCAGGAAGTTTATTAGTATATAAAAATAGTTTACATTCTTATAAAGACTTGCCGCTTAGAATGGGAGAACTTGGTCAAGTTCATCGTCATGAAGCTAGTGGCGCTTTAAATGGTTTATTTAGAGTTCGAACATTTACTCAAGATGATGCTCATATTTATATGACTCCAGATCAAATTGAAGGAGAAATCGTTAGATTGATCAATTTTATTGATCGTGTTTATAGCAGCTTAAATTTAAGCTATGAAATAGAATTATCAACTCGTCCAGAAAAGAAATATATTGGTGATCTTGCTATTTGGGAAAAATCAGAAGCTGCTCTTGGAGCTGCTTGTAAAGCAGCTGGTAAGGATTATAAAGTTAACCCTGGTGATGGTGCTTTTTATGGTCCGAAATTAGATTTCCATGTTAAAGATAGTTTAGGAAGAGTTTGGCAATGTGGTACGATTCAATTAGATATGAATTTACCAGAAAGATTTGATATTACATATATTGATGATAAAGGTGAAAAAGTTCGTCCAATCATGATTCACCGTGTTATCTTTGGCTCAATTGAAAGATTTATTGGTATCTTGATCGAACACTTTGCTGGTGTTTTCCCACTATGGTTAGCACCGGTACAAATAAAAGTATTACCAGTAAATAACGAATATCATTTAGAATATGCAAAAGAAGTAACTGAGTTATTACAAAATGAGGGATTCAAGGTAGAAATGGATGCCCGTGAAGAAAAATTGGGATATCGGATTCGTGAAGGACAAATGGAGAAAGTACCATATTTGTTAGTTCTTGGTAATAATGAGCGTGATGAAAAAACTGTTACATATCGTAAACATGGTGAACAAGTGCAAACAACTGTTCCTTTTGCTGAGTTTGTTACAATGTTAAATAAGCAAATCGAAGATAAAAAATAAATGCCCTGATAAATAATGGTATTAAGTTAAGAAAAAACTAAATATCATTGAATTAAGAAAAGGTGATTGTTAAAGCTAAGACAATCACCTTTTCTGTTATTTCTAAATTGGAGTTTAAAAACAGTGATTTTAAACGTACTCAAAATGAACTATTAAACAGCCTAAAAAATTTTTGTTATTCTAAAATTAAGTGCTATGTAAATCATGTCAGGACGTTCTATAATTTAAAGACTTACATGATTTGGGTTTTATAGCACGTTTGAATGATCTTTCTGGTCGCTGCGGGACCAGAAATTTTTTTATTCTGGAAACAAGTTCTTTTTCTTTCAGTTTATTTCTTAGATAAAGTCTTATGTTGATTACTGCTTCAGAAACGTTATACATTAACAAAGCCGTCTTTTCTTTCCAGCGATAATGATACAGTCCTTTGAAATCTTCAAGTTGAAATTCATCTTCTGATAGATTTGTAATAATTGTTTCATAGGTATCATCTGTTATTTTAAAGCGTACAATTCTAAAAGATAATTCATAAAAATTCTGAGTTGGTCCTAGAAAGTCAAATCTGGAAGTTGTTGGGATAAAGACATATTTATCTTTATCAGCTTTTATTTCTCTGGTTTGAAGTTTGTCATGATACCGTTTTTACTTTCGATATCTTTAACTCTGATTGCAAATTTAAGGTTGTTTTTGCATAAATGAGCCAAAAGATTATAGTTTTCATAACC
>NZ_JMLH01000078.1 GCF_000686665.1 Thomasclavelia saccharogumia DSM 17460
AAATAAGATTTATATCCCTACAACAGATAGAGATATTCCTTGCTTCTTTAAGAACAAATCTGATTGTATGGTTATTGAAGCATTTGATGGAAAGTTGTATGTCAATGTATTAGATAATATCTATATTATGAAAGAAGTTCCTGAACACGAAAAATATTCAAAGGAATTTGATACTATTCCAAAGGAAAAGAAACCAAAGAAAAAATATATTCCTCCTCTTGATCATCCTTGGAGAAATGATGATTTTCTTGGGTTCCTTGCAAAACAGAAGCATCGTGAAAACGGTGCTAATGTTTAACTTTTTTTAAGACATTTTCAATTTTGCTTGACACCTAAAAAATACTTGTTTTTATCGTTTATTTTACACTAATATCCTATACCATCTTATCAATATCACGAGGAATTTTATTAGTCTTGATCATTGAAACCAATTTATCAATTTTCCCTGGACTGATGGATTTATTAGTCACTTTTGCTACCGAAACAATAAAATCTCGAATATCATTTTCATTATTTAAATCTTTAGATTGTAAATCATTGGCTAATTTTAATATTTCACTTTTATTAACATTAGTCTTCTTTACAACCTTATCTAAAAAAATATCTTCATCTTTCATATTATCACCACTATATAATATGAAATAATTCAAATAACGTTACCCTTCTATCTTTAATTCCCTTTTCATCAATTGCTGGATCTCACGCTTTGGTTCATGATTATTATATAATACATTATATATAGCATTAATAATTGGTAATTCAATATCATCATATTTTTTAGCATCTTCATAAATGACCCGACAAGTTCTTATTCCCTCACAAGTCTTTTTGTTATTCTTCATAAAAGATCGGGCATCATTAGTTTTACCAATTTCAAGTCCTGCCTGAAAATTTCGCGAATGAATTGATGAACAAGTAACAATCAAATCACCAACTCCAGTAAGTCCCATATAAGTTTCTAATTTACCGCCTTTTTTCGTTCCATAACGAACCATTTCAGCTAATCCCCGAGTTATTAAAGCCGCTTTTGTATTGTCACCATAGCCAAGTCCACATAACACTCCCGCAGCTACCGCAATTACATTTTTAATTGCCACACCATATTCAGCTCCAACTTCATCAGTCAAACGATACACTCTAAAATAGTCATTAGAAAATAATGTCTGTACATCTTGAGCTGCTTTTTCATCCAAAGAGACTGCACAAACAGTTGTTAACATTCTAATCACTACTTCTTCTGCATGACTAGGACCAATCAGCGAAACGACGGGATTGATCAAACTTTCGTCCAAAACACTGCGGATCGTATCTGACATCCGCATATTTGTTCCTAGATCAAATCCTTTAGAAGCATTGATAACTGTAATCTTTTTCTTAATAAAAGGTTTTACCTGCTGTAATGTTTCTTTAACAAATTGAGTAGGAATCGTAATCAACAAATAATCTATATCTTTCATCGCTTCTTCTAAATTATTAGTTGCTTTAATTTCCGTTTCTAAAGACACATTTTCAAAAAAAGCACTGTTTTGATGATTGATATTTATATCATCGATTTGATTTTGATCGATCCCATACATCATTATCTCATTTTGATTATCAATTAAAACTCTACTTAAGGCAGTAGCCCAGCTGCCCGTACCTAAAACTGCAATTTTACTCATAATTACACATCCTTATATTATTGTATGTATATTATAACAAACATCTTTTTAAAGTACACTACTAATCTCTTTTTCGACAAATAATGTGAATTGGTGTACCTTCAAAGCCAAATGCTTCTCTTAAACGATTTTCTAAATAACGTTTATAACTAAAATGCAGATATTGAGGATCATTAACAAATAAAATAAAGGTAGGTGGGCAGGTACTTACTTGATTTGCATAAAAAATCTTTAGTCTACCACCATTAAAAGTTGTCGTTGGATTGATTGCCTGGGCATCAACCAAAACATCATTTAAAACACTCGTTTGAACTCTTTTATTAGAATTAGTATAAGATTCCTGGATCATCGGGAATAACTGTTGAACTCTTTGATGAGTTTTTGCTGATAAAAAAATAATCCGGGCATAATCTAAATACTTAAACTGCGTGCGTAATTCTTTTTCTTTTTTCTGCATCGTTTTTTCATCTTTTTCAATCAGATCCCATTTATTTACAACTAAGATCACACCTTTACCAGCTTCATGAGCATATCCAGCAACGTGTTTATCTTGTTCAATGACACCACGATTCCCGTCGATTACAACAACAATAACATCACTTTTTTCAATTGAAGATAAAGCTCTTAATATTGAATATTTTTCAACATTTTCATAGACTTTACCCTTTTTTCGCATTCCGGCTGTATCAATGACCCGATACTTTTGACCATCTTTTTCAAAAGCAGTATCAATAGCATCACGTGTTGTTCCTTCGATATTTGAAACGATGACTCGCTCTTCGCCTAAAATCGCATTAGTAAGAGATGATTTACCAACATTAGGTCTACCAATGATTGAAAAGCGAATCTCATCTTTATCAAATTCTTCTTCTGTGAAATCCAATTTTTTAATAATTTCATCTAATAAATCACCGATTCCAATTCCATGGCTTCCAGATACGGGAATTGGATCTCCCATCCCTAAGCTATAAAAATCATAAATATCATTAATAAAAGAATTATCATCAATTTTGTTAACGGCTAATAAGATCGGTTTTTTAGTTCTTTGTAATAATCTTGCAACATATTCATCTTCTTGAGTGACACCTTCACGACCATTAACAACAAAAACAATCAAATCAGCTTCTTCAATGGCAATTTCAGCCTGCATTTTAATTTGCGCAGTAAAAGATGCATTCTTAAGTTCGATTCCACCAGTATCAATCAATCTAAATTCTTTTGTCAACCATGTAGCTGTTGCATAGATTCGATCTCTAGTCACACCAGCAACATCTTCAACGATAGAAACTCTTTCCCCAACAATTCGATTAAATATTGTAGATTTACCAACATTTGCTCTCCCTACGATTGCAACTACTCCAGCCATCTTATCCCTCACTTTCCTTTTGTTTAACTAATTTTAATACTTCATCGACTACTTCTTCAATCCTTAAATCTGAAGTATCTAAAACAATGGCATCATCAGCTTTTTTTAATGGCGAGATTTTACGATTCATATCTTGATAATCTCGCTGTTCAATATCATTTTTTATAGTTTCTAAATCAGCAGGCAGTCCCCGCTGTCTATTTTCTAAATAACGGCGCATAGCGCGAGTTTCCACACTAGCACTTTGATATATTTTAAGCTCAGCATCAGGCAAAACAACAGTTCCAATATCACGACCGTCTAAGATTACACCACCAGCCTTAGCCATTTGACGCTGCTGCTTAACTAAAAATTCTCTAACATCTTGATAACTTGAAACTTTACTTGCTGACATCGACACTTTATCTTGACGAATTTCATTACTAACATCACGATCATTTAAATAAACTCGGTTTTCACTATCCATTGTAATCTTGATATCTTTTAAGACTTCAGATACCGCTTGTTCATCACCTAGATCAATATTGTTTTGTAAACAATAATAACCAACACAGCGATACATCGCTCCTGTATCAATATATACATAATCTAATTTTTTCGCAACAATTTTAGCGATACTGCTTTTACCGGCAGCACTTGGTCCATCGATTGCAATTGAAATCTTCTTCATATTATCCTCCCTCTTTCTTGAAAAAAACTAAGGTGAACCTTAGTTTAAAAGAATAACTGGTATCCTATCATACCACATAAACAAATAAATACAATAATTAAAAATATAATTACATAATTTAAAACATTAACAATACGATCATTTTTCTTTTTCTCAACCACTTCAACACGGCTCCCATCATCTTTTTCTTTACTTTCAGTTTGGACAACCGTTTCATTTTTAATCGTTTTTATATTGTCATCTTTTTCTTTTTGCTGTAAAGCTTTTTCTACTTCACGCTGATCTTTTTCCTTGATCTGACGTAACATATCTTCTAAAGAAGCAGTTTGTTCAGGTACCTCATTATTTTCATCTTCATGAACATTTGTCTCTTCTTCTAAAATGATCTTTGCTTTTTTGGCATCTTCAGCCGGTGACATGCTTGCTAAACGCTCCATCAAAGTCATCTTCTTTTTAGCTTCTTTATCTTCTGACTGTTCCGTGTTTTCTAAACCCTCAGCTTCTTTATCAGGATTTACAAAATATCCTTTAGAAAATTGGGAGGTAGCAACATTATCAAACTTCTCAATTCGAACTACTTGTTTTTCCGGCTCTCTAATTTTATTTAAAATATCCATTCTTGTATTATATTGTGCTTCTTTTCCAACACCAGCTTTAGCACTACGCAAAGCTCGATTAATTTCTTCGCTGCTTTCTTGGCGCATCTGTTCAAATGTCTTAGCTTCTGTTAGTGTATCTTCGATTTCTTTTTTTTCATCTTTATTTCCAAAAAGTCGATTGACAGATGTTAAAAATTCATCTTCTTCATCAATGTCTATCATTGTATCAATTTCATCGTTTATATTATCGCGAGTTATTCCAGCTTCGTCTTTTAAACCGCTTCTTAAATTACGATATTTATCAATTCGTGAATTAACCACACTTAATCACCCTTTCAACGAACATTATAGCATACTTTTTAAGTAATTCCTTTATAAAATAATGGAAAATATATTTAATTTAGGCTATAATATGAGAGTACAAAAAAGGAGGAATTTATAATGGCTAAAATTACAGTAAATGATTCTTGTATTGGTTGTGGGGCTTGTACAGCTGTTGCACCTGATGTTTTTGAATTAGGTGATGAAGGTTTAGCAGTTGTAATTGGTGAAGATAACACTGATGGAGCTAAAGAAGCTGCTGAAAGCTGTCCTGTTGAAGCAATCGAAGTTGAATAATTTATAAAAAACCAATCGTTTTTGATTGGTTTTTTTATCTTATAAAGATTTCAATAACATTAATGCGGTTGCTTTATTTGAGGCTAATGGAATATAGTGCACATCACATAATCTCATCAAAGCATTTATATCAGGCTCATGGGGCTGCGCTGTAAGTGGATCACGGAAAAAGAAAACCATATCCATCTGACCTAAAGCAATTAAGTTTCCAATCTGCTGATCACCACCATATGGTCCTGATAAAAAACGTGTTACTTGTAAATCAGTATTTTCCATGATCTTTTTACCAGTTGTCCCAGTGCCATATAAATTATGTTTTGCAAATAATTTTTCGTTTTCTTTAACAAAATCAATTAATTCTGTTTTCTTTTGATCATGTGCTATCAAAGCAATATTCATCTTATCCCTCCTTGAATTTAGATTCTATTGGTCTTACTACATAATAAACAATAGCACTAATAACTCCTTTAATAAAGTTAAATGGGAAATAAATTATAAAAATCGCCTGTCCATAAGGAGATAAAAAATTTAAAAACCCAGGTATAGAAATATTTGTTCCATACTGCTGATTAAAAGAATTTATATCTAACGCAAAAGGTAATTCACTATACCATGTCGGTTTTTGCATTAAATATGTTGGTGTTACAAACAAATAATTTAATATAAACAAAACGATTGCAAATATTAACATCGTTATAAACATATTTATAATATATGTTAGCCATTCTTTCTTTAATTTTAAATTTTGGGATAAAAAATAATATACACAACAAATCGTCAAAGAAGCAATCAACGCTGTAATTTGACCAATCGCAATTGGGCCAACCGGCCCTTTAAATAATATTGAAACTAAAAACTTACAAACGCAAACAAATAATGCCGATTTAAAGCCCAGCATTGAAATTGCCATGATCACGACAACCTCTGATAAATCCAAATTCAGCCATGGTGCAAAAGGATATGGAATTTCCAATAATCCCAATATCATTCCTAAAGCAGCCAAAGCAGCTGATAAAACTAATTTTCTTGTCTTAGTAATTTCCATAATAATCTCTCCTTAAATAAAAAAATATCATGAAAATACTAATCTCCATGACAAAAGTACATATATCATTAACTAATAAATGTCATTCTTCCATCCAGACTTTACTGTCGGTGTAGGAATTTCACCTACTCAGCTTGCGCTCGCGGACTATACCGCCGGTCGGGAATCACACCCTGCCCTGAAGACTTTCTTTTCTCTTAGAAATATATCATATTTATCTTTTATTTACAACAAAAAGGTGCTGTTTTTACCAGCACCTAATAAATTATTGTTCTCCTAAAGTTACTTGAACTGTTTTTTCACTACCATTACGATTAATTACTACAGAAACTTTATCACCTGGTTCTTTTGCATATAATGCAGTTAAGAAACTCTTATAAGTAGTAATTTTTTCACCATCAAATTCAACGATAATATCGCCTTCTTGAATACCAGCTTGACTAGCAGCTCCTCCACTACTTACTTTAACAACGTAAATACCATCTGTTAAATCTGTATTAATGCGATAGTAACGTAATTGATAGCTAGAATATCCAGATAAAGAAACACCAGAAATTCCAAATTGTGGTCTTGTAACTTTTCCATTTTCAATAATTTGTTCAACACTTTTAATTACATCATTAATAGGTAAAGCAAATCCCATTCCTTCAACTGATGTATCAGATAATTTCATTGAAGTAATTCCGACTAATTCTCCAGCCATATTGACTAAAGCTCCTCCACTATTACCAGGATTAATAGCAGCGTCAGTTTGAATAACGTTCATATCCCAATCATCTTGACCATCATCATTTAAATCTACAGACACAGTACGATCTGTTCCACTAACAATACCTTGAGTAACAGTACCAGCATATTCAATTCCTAATGGACTACCGATTGCTAAAACTGTTTCTCCTTTATCTAATAAACTTGAATCACCGCATTTAATTGCGCTCAAATCAAAATCAGCTGTTAATTTTAATACTGCAATATCGCTATAACTATCACTACCTAAGACAGTCGCTGCAACTGATTCCTGATTAGAAAAAACCACCTGAACTTCACTTGAACCTTCAACAACGTGAGCGTTAGTAATAATATAAGCATCTTTACCATTAACGCGATATACTACACCGCTTCCGCTACCACTTGCTGAACCATTTGAATAAACCAATACTCCAACAACGCTATCACTAACTTTATCAATAACATCACTTGTAGAGCTCTTAACGTCATAATTAACCTGCTCAACATTTGCTCCACTACCTGATAAAACATTTGAACTGCTATTATTTAATTGTGTAAACATAAAGATATTAACTCCTAATGAAACTACAACTAAAATAACTAAAACTATTTGAAATAATTTAAAATTATCTTTAGTAGTTCTATTTTTGTTTTTCTCTATTCTTGTTTTCATTGGTTCTGGACCATATGATGAATTTGGCATTTCAGATTCATTATCAATTACTTTATCTGATCTATAGTTAGATGTTGCTTCATGTGAGACATTTTCATCAATCACTTTTTTATTTTCATATCCTTTCGATGTATTTTCATTAGTTATTTCCTCTAGAGTTTTTTCTGATTCAAAATTAGATATTACTTCTGATGACTCACTTCCTTTTGATATGTTATTTTCAATCACATCTTCTTTTATTGAAGCTTCATTACCTTCTAAATTAGACGCTGTCTCTTGAATCTCATTTTCTTTCAATACATCTTCTTTAGCTGCTTCTTCTAATTTAAAGTTTGATATTACTTCTGGTGACTCACTTTCTTTTGATATATCATTTTCAATTATATCTTCTTTTAACGAAGCTTTTAAATTTGACACTTCTTCTTGGCCTTCGTTTTCTTTCGATATATCTTCTTTAATCACATCCTCTTTTATTGTAGTCTTTTCAGCTTCTAAATCAGACATTTCTGCTTGATCTTTTTTAGATTCTTGCGGCTTATTTTCAACTGTTTCTTTTTCATCTATTAATTCACTTTCATTACGATTTTTGTCTTCCATTTTAAACACTCCTTTACTTTACAAAAACATCATAAATAAATAATTTGTTCAAATTATTTTTATATTGTGTGAAAATACGGTTTATTTGTAAAGGATCTTTATTTCTTCTCTAAAATCGGTAAAGTTATTAAAAAAGTTGAACCAATTCCTAACTCACTTTCTACTTCGATTTTACCATTATTCAATTCTACCATTCTTTTTACGATACTTAATCCTAACCCCGTTCCAAGTTTTTTACTTCTAGACCGATCAACTTGAAAGAAACGATCAAAAATCAAAGGTATATCTGCTTTAGAAATTCCAATTCCTTCATCCTGTACTTTGATCATTAAATTTTGATTATCATCATAGGCTTTTATTGAAATAACACCGGAATTAGAATACTTTATTGCATTAGAAACCAAATTATTAAGAACTGTTTTAATTGTAGTATCATCCAGCATTAGTTCATGAGATATTTTAGTTTGATAAATCAATGATAAATGTTTATCTTTAGCAAGCGGTTCAAATAATTCCACAGTATCTTTTATTAATAAATTTACATCAATTAATTTTGGTGATAAAACTACTCGAGGCTGTTCTAAACGTGAAAGTTCCAAAATATCTTCAATAATATTTTGCATGCGATAACTTTCTTTTAAAAGTATACCCATAAATTCATCAAAAGTTTCCTTATTTTGAATCCCTTCTTTTTTTAAAATCTCAACACTACCAATAATCGCACTCATTGGTGTCTTTAATTCATGAGAAATGTCGGAAAAGAATTGTTTTTGCATTTTTTCGATTTCTTTAACTTGAGAAACATCTGTGAACAAAATAATACTGCCATCAAATACAATATCATTTCTAAATACCGGCGTCGTTTCAATTTGATAATAGCGCTCATCAATCGTCATAACAGTTGAAAACTTACGTTCAAAAATATAACTTTGATCAACAACATTCAATAACTGTCCCTTAAAAATATCTTTATAATATTTACCCCGCAAATGTTTTATATTAAATGCTTCTCTAAAACTTTGATTTGTAAAAATTATCGTTCCATCTTTATTAATAAAAATCATTGGTAAATTCATTGTCTTAATTAATGAATTAAGTATTTTATGATTAAAATCTTTTTCGCCTTCAACTTCTCTTATCTCATTTTCTTTTTCACGACAATAAAAATCGATTTGATGTAAATATGTTGAATTAGTATCATAAATAATATACAACACCACCAATGTAAAACCTGTCAAATAAACAAATGTGTAGCTATTATCCCATATCAATAAAATACAAACAACAATAAATGAAAAAATAACTTTTTGATAATTTTTATTCATCTTTCTTCACCAGTTTATAACCAACTCCTCTTACAGATTGAAAACATGCTTGACTTTCTTTTAATTTAGATTTCAACTTAAAAACATGAATATCAACCAGTCTAGTATCACCATCATAATTAAAATTCCAAATTTTCATTAATAACTCCTGCCGTGACAAAACTTCTTCTTTATTATCTAAAAACATCTGTAATAAATCATATTCTACTTTAGTAAGATTTATTTTATTTTCACCAACATAAACCTCATGCTTAGTAAGATCCATTTTAATATCTAAATACTTTAAAATTCCTTTGAAATGTTTATGATAACGACGTAAATGCGCTTCTATTCTAGCAATTAAAATATTAGCTTGAAAAGGTTTCGTCAAATAATCATCAGCACCCGATTCAAGCCCCAAAATTATATCATCTTGATCACTTCTAGCAGTAAGCAGGATCATTGGTTTGATATAGCCGCTATCACGACATTCTTGAATAATTTTTATCCCATCTTTATACGGTAACATCCAATCCACTAAAATCAAATCATAATCATTAGTAAGTATTTTTTGACACGCATCTTTACCATCATAAAGACTATCTACCTGATAGTCTTTATTTTTTAATTCATGACTTAATATTTTATTAATAGACATATCATCTTCAATAATTAATATTTTATTCATTTTTCCCTTCATACCTTTCAATAATTCTTTGAACAACAGGATGTCTTACTACATCCATCGCTGTTAAATGAACAAATGAAATACCTTTAACGTCTTTCAAAATTTTTAGAGCTTTTACTAACCCTGATTCAACTCCACGCGGTAAATCAATTTGTGTAATATCCCCTGTAATAATCATTTTTGAATTAAATCCTAGACGTGTTAAAAACATCTTCATTTGATTATCTGTCGTATTTTGGGCTTCATCTAAAATAACATACGCATCTTCTAAAGTACGTCCCCGCATGTAAGCAAGAGGAGCAATTTCAATTACTCCTTTTTCAATTAATCTTTCTGTCTGCTCTAAGCCAAGCATATCATGCAAAGCATCATATAATGGTCGTAAATAAGGATCGACTTTTTCTTTTAAATCACCTGGCAAAAAGCCTAAATTTTCCCCTGCTTCTACAGCTGGTCTTGTAAGAATGATTTTCTTTACAATATTATTTTTTAAAGCATCAACAGCAAAAACTACAGCTAAATATGTTTTTCCTGTTCCCGCTGGTCCAATTCCAAACACGACATCATTTCTTTTTAAAGCATAGTAGTACTCCTTCTGTCCTAAAGTTTTGGGATATATCATCTTGCCACTTGCCGTTTTTGTAATTCTAACATTATATAATTCATTAATTCTACTTAAGTTATCTTCTTTAGCTAATTTCAATGCATAGACCACATCTCTACGCGTAATATTGATTCCTTTAGAAATCAGCCCCAGCAAAGCAGCAATCACGTTTTTAGCTTTTTTAAAATTATCATTATTTTCTCCAGTTAAACTTAGTTCATCACCACGAAGTGATATTTCTACCCCTAAAGCTTCTTCAATCATTTTAAAATTCTCATCATGATTTCCACAAAAATTATTTAATTGAGCTATACTATATTCTTCTAATTTAACTTGTTCTGTCATTTAATTCTCCTCTTTTGTTGCAATATCTTCAATTAATATATATTGCATTTTTAATACTCTCTTGCCATCAATTATACCATAAGATAAAACTTTTTCTCTATCTATTTTATCAATAGTACCTAATTTAGCACGAATTGTATATAGTAAATAACTAAACCCTTCGGCCTCGTCCATTTTTTTCTTATCAATACTTGCTTCATAATCAATATAAGTATAAGCTTTGATGATTCCCTGGGTCTCTATGATCTTATCAGCTTCACTGGTTGAAGTAATTGTATTAGATACCAATAAATCGCCCTTTTTTACATAATCATTAACTTTTACCATAATATTGCCACTACTTACATCTATCTCCTGAATTACCCCATCTTTACTAGCATATATATTTTCAAAACTTTTTTTCATTTTTTTGGCACTAACACTATTAGTATATTTAACAAACAGAACACTGCCTTCTTGATAGATATTCAAATAATCTATTTTTCCTTTAAATTTTTCTTTCATATCATCATAAATATCATTCAATTGTTCGTAAGAGCGTTTTTTATCACCAATACCGATATGATTATCAGATAAAACCTCATTCACTAATTTTGTCGTACTTGGATTATTCCCAATTATTTCTACTCTAAAAATAAACTGATTACACAAAAAAATAGTTAAAATAAAACTAATGACCCCAATCATGCTCAATTTACGATAAAACAGTAATAATAAATAATATAAGATCCCTACACTTTTTATAACTGTTAAATGATATTTTCTAACTTGTATTCTTTGATAAATAGGAAGGTAAAATCGATATGTAAAATCATCGATTTTATTTAATTGAAACACTGTTATATGATCGTCTTTAAATGACTTTAACAAAGTAATAATATCCTCTGTAACTACTTCATATAAATCATATCCAAATTTCATATAAATTTTAAACAGTCAATCTTCCCATAAATAATGACTTCTTGATCACTATAATATCTAATTTCTAAATCTTCACCCGTTACTCTAAGAATATTATTCTTCATCTTTATTTCAATAATGTTATTTTCCAACAGCATCAAACACTCATAAAATTTAATTGATAAGCATTTATTTTCCATATATATCATCAAATCACCTATCTAATTATATGATTTGTTTTTAACTAAATGCGTTTATTTTAATTAAATTCTTTTATAAATAAAAAAGGGCTTGAAAGCCCAAATTTTTTATCTTTTACCTTTGTTGTTTTTTCTTGCTGCTTCAGATTTTAATTTTCTTTTTAAACCTGGTTTAACATAAAACTCTCTTTTACGAGCTTCTGCAAGGGTTCCTGTTCTAGAAACTTGTCTTTTAAAACGACGTAAAGCATCATCTAAAGATTCATTTTCTCTTACTACAGTTTTTGCCATCGAACTATTCCCCCCTTTAACTCTAAAGTACGTACTTATTATATATATATTTTTTGTTAATTGCAAGAAAAATAAAGAAAAAGATGAGGTAATGTTTAAAATTAAGTTACTATTCACAGTATAAGAAAAAAGTTATTCACAAATTTTAAAAAGTAAAATACTCAATAATGACGATATAAGAGCTGTTTATCATGACAGTTCTTTTTTGTGTGGTTTATTGATTATTATCACAGCTGTATGCCTATACGCTTTTTTTCTATACCTTTATCATCTCTTTTTACTTTTTATATCAGATGACCAGAAAAAAAGTTATTCACTTTTTCATGCCATTGACCATTCTTTCTGATTATGGTTTAATCATCTTAGAGGTGATATATATGTCAGAAAAAAATATGGATTTCTATGATCTCTATTGTCAGGAGGTTCTCAAAAATGAGCAGC
>NZ_JMLH01000079.1 GCF_000686665.1 Thomasclavelia saccharogumia DSM 17460
GGCCCCATAGAACTGAAACCTTGTACTTTCGCTATTACTGTTGCCAGCCATCTGCATTTCGATATCAATGATTCGACCTTTTTCATCAACCGCACAGATATCGAGGATGATGTTTTTAGCGAGGACCGTATTTTGATTGATTTCAGGATTTTTAACAATCATCTGCTGACAGTCAAGACCAGTGACAGATTTAACGATAAACTTTCTTATTTTTTGGGATTCAAAAGTATCTCTGGAAAGCAGATATTTAAAGAACAGGTCATTACTAAAGCTGACATTATTTTGGATAATATTTTTTTCATGAATCATATTTTTTCCTCCTCATTATCTTTTACAATCTAAAAAGGAGAATTACTTTAAAAAATAATAATTAATTTAATTTTTTATTTTTTAAATTAGAAATAATTAATTATTCATTAATGATTATGCTATAATCATTAATATAAAATTTTTTTGGGGGGTATAGGAATGAGAAAAATTGCAGTATTAACTTCAGGTGGTGATGCTCCTGGAATGAATGGAGCAATTCGAGCGATAGTTAGAGTTGGAATTAAAAGAGGTTTTGAAGTTTATGGTGTATATGATGGTTATCAGGGACTTGTAGAAGGGAAGATAAAGAAACTAGGATATAGTGATGTTTCAGAGATTTTAGCTAAAGGGGGAACGATTTTAGGATCTTCAAGATTACCTGAATTTAAATTGGATGAAGTACAAGATAAAGCAATTGAAAATTTAAAAAGATTTGACATTGACAGTCTTGTTGTAATTGGTGGTGATGGTAGTTATCGTGGAGCTTTAGCTTTAAGTAAAAAAGGAATAAACTGTATTGGTATACCAGGGACGATCGATAATGATATTAATGGAACTGATGAAACGATTGGGTTTCATACTGCATTATCAAATATTATTGATGCTGTAAATAAATTAAGAGATACTTCAAGTTCACATCATCGCTGTTTTGTAATTGAAGTAATGGGAAACAATGCAGATAGTTTAGCGCTTTACTCTGCGATTTCTTGTGGCAGTGAATTAGTTATTACTAATAAAACTGGATATGATGAAGATTTTGTTATTTCTGAAATGATTAAAAATGAGGCTGTTTATCATAAGCGGCATGCAATTATTATTGCTAGTGAAAAAATTTTTGATGTTGATAAATTGGCTAAAAGAATTAATCAAGAAACTGGTTTTTCAAGTCGAGCAATTGTTTTAGGACATATTCAAAGAGGAGGTTCACCGGTTCCAGAAGATCGTATTTTGGCTTCAAGAATGGCTGGTAAGGCAATTGAACTGCTGCTTGAAAAGCAAAGTGGCCAATGCGTTTGTTTAAAAAACAGTGAAATTGTAGCTAAAGGAATAGAAGAAGCTTTAATGGAAACTAATAAAAGTAAAGAAGCACTCTATTGTTTGTTTGAGGATTTAGTTTAGGAGAGTAAGATGAAAAAAATTTTGTTTTGTGATATGGATGGAACGATTATTAATGAATCAGGATTACTTTATTCAAAAGATAAAGTAATGATAGAAAGATTTAGAGACGCTGGAAATATATTTGTTTTTAATACTGGTAGAAATATTGAAGAGGTCAGGGGCGAAATTAATAAGCACGACTTAGCTTATGATTATCTTATTTTAAATAACGGGGCTCAAATCTTGAATAAAGATGAGGTTGTTTTATATCGACAGGCAATTTCAAAACAAGCTGGAGTTAGAATTATTGAAGAGTGTTTAAAATATAATAATTTGTGGATTTACTTTTTTGATGGAAAGAAGACATTGGCATATTATCGTAATCAAACATATAGATATAGTGCTCAGGGGATGATTGCTGTTAAAGAATATGACTTTTTAAAGGAATATTCAAAGACAAAAGAATTTGATATAATAGCGATACATCAGGATGATCAACAATTAGATAATGTTATAAAAATCAAGAATTTTATTGCTGAAAATTATAATAGTGATGCTCAAGGAACATTAAATCAACATTATTTAGATATTACCCCAAGTAATTGTACTAAAGGAACAGGAATTACTAATTTGGTTAATTTAATTAATGATGATTTAATTAGTTATGCAATTGGAGATTCATATAATGATATTAGTATGTTTGAGCATGCTGATTATGGTTATACCTTCAATCGTGTAAATGATGAAGTCAAGAAATATAGTTATCGGCAGGTTGAAAATTTATCAGAGTTGATTGCAGAAATAATTTAAGGGGGAAATTAAATGACTTGGCAAGATAAATTACGTAAAGTGGAACCATACGTGGCAGGTGAACAGCCTAAGATTGTAAATATGATTAAATTGAATACTAATGAAAATCCTTATGGACCGAGTTTGAAAGTTAAAGAAGTAATTAGTAATATAGATATTGATAAGTTAAGATTATATCCTAATAGCGATGCTGTTGATTTAAGGAAAGCTTTAGCTGATTATTATAATTTAGATGAGGAACAAGTATTTATTGGTAATGGTTCTGACGAGGTTTTAGCGTTAACTTTTTTAACTTTTTTTAATGGGAAAGAGCCTGTTTTATTTCCAGATATTACATATTCTTTTTATCCTGTTTATTGTGATTTATATCAAATTGATTATCAGTTAGTTAAACTTGATGATAACTTTAAAATGAATGTTAATGATTTTATGCGAACAAATAGTGGAATTATTTTTCCTAATCCTAATGCACCAACGGGATTACTAGAAGATTTAGATTTTATTGAAACTATTTTAAAAAATAACCCTGATAGTATTGTTGTTGTAGATGAAGCTTATATTGATTTTGGGGGTAAAAGCTGTGTACCATTAATTAATAAATATGAAAATCTGGTAGTAATTCAAACATATTCAAAATCAAGATCGTTAGCAGGAATTCGCTTAGGAATTGCCCTAGGAAATAAAGAGGCAATCAGTCATTTATATGATGTGAAGAATTCTTTCAACTCATATCCGATAGATTATATTACCCAACAAATAGCTTTAGCAAGTATTTTAGATGATCAAGATACTAAAGCTAAGTGTGCTAAAATAATTAAAACTAGAGAAATGACAAAACAAAGATTGAAGCAATTGGGCTTTATTGTTCCTGATAGTTATGCCAATTTTGTATTTGTAAAACATCCTGACATAGATGGTCAAGAACTGTTCAAGGCTTTACGAAAAGAAGGGATCATTGTTCGTCATTGGAATAAAGAAAGAATTGCGCAATATCTGCGAATTACAATCGGAACGGATGAACAAATGGAAGTGATGTTGCAGTTTTTAACTAAATATCTAAAAAAATAACAGATGGGTAACCATCTGTTATAATTTTTTATATTGTTGTTTAGCATTTCTAATAAATACATAATTATTAGTATTTGATAAAAGATCATTGTAATGATAGTCATCAAAAGTGATTTTTTTTAAATCTTCTAATAAAATAATTTTGTTTTTGGCTATGATATCTAACATTTTGCCACGAGCCTGTTTAACATACATTGAATTACGAACTAGCTTATCAGCTCGTTTCTCAACAAAATCAATATTAATTAAATGGGGATGGTCGATCATTTTTGCAAATTCTTTAGAGGCAAGACAAATGATATAATCTTCATCCTTAAAATAGTTGTTTACCTCATCTTGCCAGAAATCATATAAATTTAAATCAAATTTCATGATCATATCTAAACGATAAGGTGTAATTTTAGTATTATATTTTAAGATACCGTAATATGCAGACATGATATTAAGATATTTATCTAAATAATTGAAATCACTATCATTATAAGTATTTAAATTGATTTGCTTAAAAACAGTTCCCTGATAACAATAAATAGCAGGAGTAGATTCATAATTTTCATGATAATAAGTATAAACAGTTTCAGCCATTTTAAAAGATATTTTCATTAAATCATGTAATTCATTAATTGAATATTGTTTCAAATATTTATTTAATTGTTCTGTTTTTTTAGAAAAAAGCAAATCAGTTTTTTCTATATTAATTTGTTTAGTTTTCATTACCTTTGCAGGCGCTATAATTATTTTCATTTTAATCACCAAGTTTATTATACCTTAAACTGTCAAAATATGATATACTTGTCATGGTGATGAAAGAATGAATAATACAATTATAATTGATAAAATTTTAATTCATATGTTAGATTTAGAACATAGTAAAGTAGTTTATTCGGATACTTTTATTAATTTGACCGAAGGAACAACAGAATATTATGATAAAAAAATTGAAAAATGTTTAGAAAATTCAGGAATTAAACAACTGATAATCGGAAGTGAACATCATCTATTACAGTCAGGAAGAAAAATGATAGAAAATGATGATAACTTTAAAGAAGAATCAATAAAAATTACCCAGGATCTATTTGATCTTTGTACAAAAATCGAAGAAATGCCTAATGCAAATCTGATGTTTGTTGAATGTAAAGTTGATGGTAAAAAATACATTTTAATTATTAAATTAAATTATAAAACTATGCCAATGAGTTTAATTGAAGAAAATAATGGAGTTCGCAGTATTCGTTTTGTGAATCAGCAGATTTTACCAAATAAGACAATGGCTGTTGAAGAAGCAATAATTATAAATATTGAAGATGGTATTTTGTCAATTATCGAAAAAAGATTTATGATTGATGGAAAGCCAGGCTATTATTTAAATGAGCAATATATTAAAGGAGAACCTAAATTAACCGATAAGCAAAAAATGAGTATTGTTAATAAGGTAGTAAAAAAAGTGGATAGTGAATATGGGGTTATTGAAGGTGATCCATTACCAGTTGTCAAAAGAGAATTGGCAGAGCTAGTGATGGAACATCGCCCAGTAAAACCAATGGAATTAGCTAAAAAAGTTATGGGCAATGATTATAACGCGACTGAAGAAGTTGAGACGATAATGAAAGATTTAGGTATTGAAGAAGATGATGTAATTGTCAATGTACCTGTATCTTTAGATCGGATGTCACGCTGTAAATTAGTTTTAGATGATGATCGAGTTATTGAATTAAGTGTTGAGGATTATCTTGAGGGTGTCGATATTTCCCGGGAAATGGATGAACGGGGAATGACACGAATTATTCTTAAAAATATAAAAGATATAGTTGTAAAATAAATATATTTAGTTTTTTAATCAAAAAGACAATGATTGAATCATTGTCTTTTTAGCATAAAATTAATTAATAATTGTTGGCAATTTAAATAACAGTATTGAATTTTTTCATAATATCCTTCTATTAATTAGTTTAGAGATACATTGATGAATATCTGAATGATTTTTTCACAATTAAAAATTGCTTATATAACATAAATTTTGAGCTAAATCTTCTTGTGATAAATTTATAATTGCATGATATTACTTAGTTTTATGATTACTGACCTATCTTAAAAATAAATCATTTTTATTTATTTGTCTATTAAATGAATTTAACATTATTGGATAATTACGATAGTAACACAACTTTGATAAACAGAATGACTACAAGATAACATATTTATTAATATGTAGATAATATACGATTGCTTTAATATTAGTTTGTGGAAAAACACGAGCTAATATTTCTTTATAATAATCCATTTGTGGTTTATGTAACGATTTCAGTATATCATCAGAAGTGGTTTGTTTAATATTATCGGTTTTATAATCAATGATCGTAACATCGTTATCATCAATACAAATGACATCGAAGATACCATGAATAATTTGACCATCTTCCAACATTGAAAATTCTTTTTCTTTATATAAATGTTTGGTATTACACATTAATTTAAATACATCGCTATTTACGAAGTTTTTAAAATAATCATAATATTTATCAATTATTTGCCATGATTCTTTGTCATAAAGACCAGATTCTTTTAAATAAGTTAGATTGGCATCTAAATCTAAATCTGGTTTAATATCAAGATGTTCAAGAACACTGTGAATAATGGTACCTCGCGTAGTTGGGGCAATATTAGAATCATCGATATCATAGCTTACATCTTCAAAGATACGATCACCATCTTCGATTTTTCGCGTGACAGCAATTGCTTTATCTGAATTGATCAAGTAAGGATATTTAAAATTATTGTAATGGTAATAGTCGTTTAAATTAAAAATCATTTCTTTTTTATTGGTAATGATGATTTGTCTTTCAATTTCTTCATGGCTAAATATTGTAATTGAAAATTTACTATGTTTAGTATTTTCCTGAATTAAATTTTTACTTTTATTAATCATGATAGTTTGAAAATTATGTTTGATCTCATCAATTATTTCGTCAGTATTTTGATTGTTTAATAATTTTTTGTTAAGTCCCTGATTAATAATATCATCATGGGACATTAAAGATATGCCTAACCAGTCTAAATAACTATTTTGTTTTCTTGCATTATCATATAGAATCACTTTGTCTTGACAACGGGAATTAATAATCATGTCATTATAATTGTTAATTACATATTTTTGCCATTTAATGATATCTTGGGGCTCTTTAATTAAACCAGTTAAAATAAGTTTTTGTGAAGCTCTAGTCAAAGCAACATAAAAAATGCGCATTTCTTCATTTATAGCCTCGTTAGTTTGATAACTGGCAATTATTTTACGATACTTATTTTCATATTCAATGACAACATCCTGGTAAGGCTCAAGCTGCTGCTTTAAGCGCGGTTTGATTGCAATACCTAATTTTTTATCACTGATGATTCTTTCTCGGGCATCCTGCTGGTTAAATTTATTTTGCAGATTTGAAACAAACACAACAGGAAATTCTAATCCTTTAGATTTATGAATCGTCATAAAAGAAACAACATTATCATCATTACTGGCAACCATTGCTGGAGACATATTTACACCATTTTTCATCATTTGATCAAATTTAGTGACAACTGTATGTAAAGAATCATTTTTCATTTCTTCCATTTTTTGAAGCAGTAATTCAAGATTTGCAACCCTTTGAACACCATTTATTAAAGAGGCAGAAAAACTTAAGTATTCACTATCTTGATAAAATTTATTTAGGCCTTCTTTTACAGTATGTTGATTAAAATATTGGCGCATACCATGGTAATAATCAATGAATTTTTCTAGGTTTTGATAATTCGTTTGTTTTGATTCAATATATTTTATTACATTATCATACATAGATAGACTATCATCACTTCTAATAGCAGCAAGCATATTTTCATCAAAACAGCTAATTACATAATTTCCTTTTAATAAACTAGTAAAAGCAATATCATCTAAATGATTATCAAATGCTTTTAAAACATTGATAATGCTAATTATTTCGGGAGCTTGTAAAAAACCTTGGGATAAAATGATATGACTAGGAATATTATATTGTGAAAATATTTTTTTAAACGCAATAAAACTGCGAGTATTGCGCATTAAGATGACAATATCTTTATAATTGGCAAGTCGTGTAGTTTTATCAAAATTATCTAATTCAAGCTTACCGACAATATCCTGGATCTTTTTAGCAACCATTTTTGCTTCAAGTTCGGCGTCACCTAAACTTGTACTAGTTTGATATGATAGAAGAACTTCACTAGTAAACCGTGTTTCTTCATCAAGGCGTTTTGTCGCTTGTTTTTTTACTTTAGATAAGTCGCTTAATTCTTGGGCACCTTCTTTTCTTAAAAAATCATAATTTAATTTAGCACTTTCATCTAAATAATAGTCAAGACCACCGATATTAGTATCCATAATTTGATTAAAAATATAATTAACACTGTCAAGAACAATTTTATTAGAACGATAATTAAATTTAAGATCTATTCTTTTTGTATTAGGAAGGTGATTAAAAGTTAAATATTTTTCATTGAAGATTTCGGGATCAGCTTCTCGAAAGCGATAAATTGATTGCTTCATATCCCCAACCATAAAACGATTTATTTTAGGCTCTTTTAAATCAGCAATCTTATCGATCAAAGTTTCTTGTATTTGATTAGTATCCTGATATTCATCGATCATAATTTCTTTTAACTGCTTATATAATAAGTCGGCAATACCATATTTTGGTTCTAATAATTCTAAGGCATTAGCCTCTAAATCGTTAAAATCTAAAATATTATGATCTTGTTTATATTCTCTATAAGCTTGTTTAAATTCTTTTAAGTAAGCAACAAGTTTTTCTAAAGGAACGATAGATGATGATAAAGTTGATTTAAATTCATCAAAATCATCATAAACAAGATCTTTAAACTTATCTTTATAAAATTTCACAATATTATTTTTAAGACGATTATATTCTGTCTTGTATTCTTCATTATCATCATTAAATAACCCTCTACTATCATAGCTTTTAATTAAAGCAGCATTACTAGCAATGATTATTTTATCTATTTGATTACTATTTAAAGCTTCAATAACATCATGATAGTACTTTAGATGTGTGTCAAATGGGCTTGGCAAATCGGCTTTTTTAGGTTTATCAGGACCAAAAGGATTTTGGTAATAAAATGATAAATTATGATCACTAGCAAAAGCGGCTAGTTCATAAACTTTATTTAATCCCATATTAGCCTGCATTTTTAATAATTCGATAATTTTTTGATTAATTGGCCAAGAATTATAGGCATCATCATTACCATTGATGATATGTTGATAGATCGTGGTTTTAATTTCTTCAAGATAATTATCAAAATTGTAAATAGTGTTGCTTAGATTTTCAAATTTAAAAATAGCATTTTTAAATTTACTGAAATAATATTCAGGAAAATATGTACTCATAAATTCAATAAAAGCTTCATCATTACTCCATTTTTGAATACATTGATCAAGAATTTGGTGTTTGATAATAACTGGATCGGTACAAATATCAAACTTACTGTTTAAATTAATTAAATAGCCATACTGTTTCAACAAAGTACTGCAAAAGCCATGAAAATTAGTGATATAAGCTTTAGGTAATAAATGCTTTTGTTTTAATAAATGTACTTTTAGTGATTCAGAAATATTTTCTTGAAGACGTTTTTCTAATGCTGTTTGTAAACGCTGTTTCATTTCTAGGGCAGCAGCATTAGTAAATGTCAAAACTAGTAGTTCATTCACGTTATAAGCATCTTCTTCAATTAAGGCCATGATACGATTTACTAGAATCTTTGTTTTTCCTGAACCAGCAGGTGCCGAAACCAGAATTGAACAGTTACGGGTAATAACAGCTTCATATTGGCCATCATTTAATGAGTTAATCGACATTATTAACTTCCTCCTTGATTAAATATTCAAGATTTTCAGTGTTTACTAATGTATAGTCATTATAGAAAACATCAAAATTACATAGACTTCGATAATTACAATAGCTACATGGATTTACTTTGGTATGAGTCGTGGCATCATCACTTCCCTTAGGATTAATTTGGATATTACCGGAAATAAGTTCTTGATATAATTCTTGGATGTGCTTGTTGACATAAGCTAAAAGACGTTCAAAAGAAAAACTGCTTAAAATATTTCCTTTATAACAATCGTCTTTTTTAACAAACTTAGCTTTAATAACCGTCGATTCTTTTTCGATAGAATTATCAATAGCTTCGATCACTTCTTCATTTACATAACCATTCATCTTGTATTGTTTAAAAAAATTAATACTATTTTCTTCCTCAGTTATTTTTAATGAACTGGCAAGAATTCTTTTTTTAGTATTAAAATATAGTAATGCGCCTTTATCTAGCTTCATTTGTTTTGTTAAAGCGTCCAAATATAGCAGCATCTGGATATTAAATCCCTGGATAGCTAAAGAAATATCAAGATCTTTATTACTGGATTTATAATCGATGATTTTTAAATAATTATTATATTGATCAACGCGATCAACAATGCCATTAAATTTAAAATCAGGATAATTATAATTGATTTCTACTTCATTATTAATAATTTTAAAATCAGTAATTTTCATTTGATTAATTAATACAATTATAGTATTGATTAAATCTTCTTTGATCATTGTAATAATAAAATGATTAGTACCATATTTTAATTTATCATTTAAACCATTAATGTCAATGTATTCATCAACATGTTTATTAATCAGTTTTTTTATATAACTATGATCAATTTTTTGCACAGCATGACTATCTTTAAATAATGGTGTGGTCTTTTCTAAAACATAATGAGTAATAGTTCCAATTTCATTGATTTGGAAAAGAGGTTGTTTAAATGGATAAATTTTTAAACCGTACTGATTAAAATATTTATAGGGACAGCTGTTATATGTTTCTAGTTTACTTGATGAAAGTTGTGATGAAAATAAAGGAATAGATAAATGATCTGGTTGATTGTTACTTTGTTTATAGCGTTTGATTATGCTGTTTAATTGTTTAGAATCAGGATCTTGTTTATTTAAAAGATATAGTTTGTTTTTTAGGCTATGATGTAAATAATCGTTTTGAGGATCGATTTTTGTAATAGAAAACATCTGTGTTAATTGATTATATAAAGAAGATTTTAATAATGGTTGACCATCAATAGTAGTGTTACTAAAGCAAATTGCAGTAAAATTGGTATTACTGTTTAGTGCTTTTAAAATATTATTTTGATTTAGACCAATTTGATAATTTAAGTCAGGCAAATTTAATATTTGATAGTCTTGATCTAATAAGATACCAGTGTCTTTATACTGAGCTGGGACAATTGTTTCGTTTACACCAACTAAATAAATGTTTGAACATTCAAGAATGCCGCTATAACATTGATTATAATTTAATAAGTATAGATGGTCACTACAAATTTGTTTATCTTCTTTTAAAACCGGTTTTAATTTTTCAACAAGATAATAAAAATCTTTTATTGTAAATGTTTGTAAACTAGTTAAATTATTAAAAAAATTGATCAATGCAGCCTGATTTTGACTATAAATAATTTCATTTTTTATAAATGATAGCATTACAGAACTAAAATCAGTTAAAGTACAACAATTAGTAAAATTATATTTTGCTGTAAAAGGATCTTCAATAACACCAGTCTCTAAATAATTTTTTTTGATTATATCTAAATAATTAAAATCACTATAGCCATTAATAACTTTTGTTTCCAATAGATCAAGCAGATCATTATCATCATTACTACAGCAATATTTAAGCCATGATAAACAAGCTTCAAATTCTTTGAAAATAATTGTTTTTTTAATGTTGTGAGGAATATTAAAATTATCAAGAGTTTCAGTAAGCAGCTCTAAATATTCTTGATTAGGATAATATATGGCAAAATCATGATAATGCATTTTATTATCAACGATTTTTTGATAGATATCTAAAACGACACTTTCAATTTGAGCTTTTGGGGTTGTCTGTGCTAAGCTGTATAAAGGTGTTTTATGAGGAAATTTTGGGGCTTGAAGCGAGAATAGATAATTGTTTAAATGATTAAGATAAGAAAAATCAAAATTATCAAAATAATCATCACCTTTAATTTTTTTAAAAGGGATATTTAAATCACGAGAATCATTACAGTCATTGATTAAAATAGTTACATCACAGTATTTATCGATTTCCTTTATTAATTGAAAACAGCGTTTGTTTAATATTTTTTCAGTTATAAAAATATAGTGATTATTTGCAATGTTATTATTTATTTTATTAGATAATAATTCTTCATACTGATAACATTTAAAATCAGGAATTTTTTTAAAAAGCAGCTGATAGAGTTTAATGATCGTTGTTATTTTTTCTTTAGATAGTGGCGGTAAATTATTTAATTGTGGGTTATTGATTTCTTCTAGGTAAAATAAGTCAAATATATTTATTAACTCATAAATTAAATGCATCTTATTTTCTGTATTAAAAAGATTATTTGAATCTTCGATCAATTCTTTAGTAATTAATATTTTTTCTAATATAGATAATTTTTCATATTGATAAAGATGATAATTATCTAAGAGCTTTTTTAATAAATTATTATAATTAATAATCTTTAAATTAAACAAAGTATCAGTATATTTAAAAAAAGCCTCTTCAAAAAATAATGGATCATCAACAATAAAATAGTAATCTGAAAAAGGATTATTTTTAGCGGCTTTTATACTATCAATAATTACTTTTTTTATTTTTAAACTGTATTCTAAACCACGATATATTTTCATTTACTAAACCTCCGTACTTTTTATTCTATCATATATTAAATAATTATGCTTTAATAAATATCCAAAGATCAATAATCTAATAAATAATTTTGTTACTATTCACAGTATAAATAACAGTACTCAAAAAAGCATAACCTTTTTCTAGTCAAATTCGTTATGCTTTTTCATTTGTTCAATTGTATATGGCTTACCTTCGAGTGCTGCTTCTATCAGTCTATAACTTCCTATCCCATGTCTATGTCCTGTTTCAATGTAGCTCTTGATCCTTGCAAAGTATTGCGCACTCTTCATATTGTTGAATTGCCCTGATACCTTCATCTTTGTCTTGCTTGACCTCAATCCTCTTTCGGCTGTGTTATTAGTAAATGGTATTTCATCATTCAATGTCCACATTAGATAGTTTTCTTTGTATTCCTCTAGCCTTT